>JANNYA010000169.1:0-20322 GCA_031409855.1 Rhodanobacteraceae bacterium
GTGGACGCTGGCTTCAGGAATGGCTTTGAGTAGACTTAATCAATAAGACGATCTGTTGTTCTAAATTAGATGGCTCAAAAAACCCTAGGAGAAAAATCATGAACTATATTGATGGTTTCGTTGCTGCCGTGCCGAATGCGAACCGCGCGCAGTATCAACTTCACGCCGCTAAATCGGCCGAAATATTCAAAGAATACGGGGCTTTGCGCGTGGTCGAATGCTGGGGTACGGATGTGCCCGAAGGCAAATTGACTTCGTTCACCATGGCTGTGCAGCGGCAAGAATCAGAGAGCGTGCTTTTTTCTTGGATCGAATGGCCTTCGCGCGAAGTGCGCGACGCTGCCTGGGAAAAGCTGATGGCGGATGAGCGTATGAATCCAGCGACGAATCCGATGCCCTATGATGGCAAGCGCATGATTTATGGTGGCTTTCAAGCGATATTGGAAGCTTAACGCGCCGCAATATTTTGTAATGCCCCCAGAGTAATAACCTCAGAGTAATAACCTCCAAGTAATAACCTCCAAGTAATAACCCCATACTCGTAACAATCCCAAGGAAAGTAACAATGTTTAGCCATGTCATGGTCGGTGCAAACGACGTAAACGCTTCAAAAATATTTTATGACGCTATTTTGGGCGCACTAGGTGTCCCGCCTGGCAGGCTTGACGCCAAGGGTCGGGTTTTTTACATGACGAAAACAGGCATTTTTGCCATTTCCAAGCCGATCAATGGTGAGCCAGCCTCCGCCGCTAACGGCAGCACCATCGGTTTTGCCGTCGACAGCCCCGAGCAAGGCAATGCCTGGCACGCTGCCGGGGTCGCCAATGGCGGCACCGATTGCGAAGATCCACCGGGTTTTCGCGAGGGCGCGATGGGTAAATTGTATTTGGCCTATCTACGCGACCCAACGGGCAACAAGATCTGCGCGTTGAAGCGCATGGAATCAAATTAGGCCTTGGGCAATGCGGCTACATTTTGCTGCGCCCTAAATGCGCATCTCAATAGTCAACCTCTATCAATAAATTAAAAACAATTGATTTTATTTATTCCACTCTGTCCCGGATAGTAACGGCGTGTCAATGATCCGAATCGAAATAGTGCATTTTTCGGTCAGTGACTAGAGCCGCACCCGTGCCAAGCGCGCCATGCAGTCTCGTGCATCCTGAACAATATTTTTGTGTCCTAACCGTTAGAGAGGAATAGAACCATGTCAACCGAAGCAAAATGCCCATTCCCAGGCGCCACCGGCAAGCCCGCTGCTGGCAGCGTCAAATCTAAACAGAACTGGTGGCCGAACCAGTTGGATCTCAAAATCCTGCACCAACAATCTGCCTCTTCAAACCCGATGGGCGAAAAATTCAACTACGCTGAAGAGTTCAAGACGCTAGATTTAGACGCGGTAGTTAAAGACTTAACCGCACTGATGACCGACTCGCAGCCTTGGTGGCCCGCCGACTATGGCCATTACGGGCCGTTTTTCGTGCGTATGACTTGGCACGCGGCTGGCACCTATCGTATTGCCGATGGTCGCGGCGGTGCCGGTACCGGCGCGCAGCGATTTGCGCCGTTGAACAGCTGGCCGGATAACGTCAGCCTAGACAAAGCGCGGCGGTTACTGTGGCCGATTAAGCAAAAATATGGTCGTAAGTTGTCTTGGGCGGACTTGTTGGTGCTGACCGGCAATGTCGCGATGGACTCGATGGGCTTCAAAACCTTCGGCTTCGGCGGCGGCCGCGCCGATGTGTGGGAGCCGGAAGAGGACATTTATTGGGGCCCAGAAGGCAAAATGTTGGACGATGCGCGCTACAGTGGTGACCGCGTGCTGGAAAATCCGCTGGCGGCGGTGCAAATGGGCCTGATTTACGTCAATCCAGAAGGCCCGAACGGTAATCCAGACCCGCTCGCTTCGGCGCGCGACATTCGCGAAACCTTCGCGCGTATGGCAATGAATGATGAGGAAACCGTGGCGTTGACCGCTGGTGGCCACACCTTCGGCAAAGCCCACGGCGCGGCTGACCCCGGCAAATACGTCGGCCCTGAGCCTGAAGGCGCAACCCTTGAGGAACAAGGCCTAGGCTGGAAAAGCAGCTTCGGCAGCGGCAGCGGCGTACACACCATTTCCAGCGGCATCGAAGGCGCTTGGACGAAAAACCCGATCCAGTGGGACATGGGCTATTTCGAAAACCTGTTCGGCTATGAATGGGAACTCACCAAGAGCCCAGCGGGCGCGCAGCAGTGGAAACCAAAAGATCCAGCCGCCGCCACCACGGTGCCGGACGCGCACGATGCGAATCTGCGCCACGCGCCAATGATGACCACCGCCGACATGGCGATGCGTATGGATCCGGCCTATGAAAAAATTTCGCGCCGTTTCTGGGGCAATCCAGCGGAATTTGCTGACGCCTATGCCCGCGCTTGGTTCAAGCTGACGCACCGCGATATGGGCCCACGTGCACGTTACCTCGGCAAGCTAGTACCTGCGGAAGTATTGATTTGGCAAGATCCAATCCCCGCGATTGATCACGCTCTAGTTAATGCGCAAGACATTGCTGCGTTGAAGGCGAAAGTGCTGGCGTCTGGCCTGTCAATTTCGCAATTGGTCAGTACCGCTTGGGCCTCGGCGTCAACATTCCGTGGCTCAGACAAACGCGGCGGCGCGAACGGCGCGCGTATTCGTTTGGCACCGCAGAAGGATTGGGAAGTCAACCAACCGGCGGAATTGGCAAAAGTTCTGCAGGCGCTAACCGCGGTGCAAGAGGAGTTCAACAGCGCGCAAAGCGGCGGTAAGAAAATATCTCTGGCCGATTTGATCGTGCTAGGCGGCAGCACTGCAATCGAAAAAGCCGCGAAAAATGCGGGCTCCGACATTACCGTGCCGTTCTCCGCTGGGCGCATGGATGCTACGCAAGAGCATACCGACGTCGAATCATTTGCTGCACTTGAGCCAATAAGCGACGGCTTCCGCAACTATCTGCGCCCAGGCCACGAGGATTTTGCCGCCGAGATGCTGATCGACAAAGCCAATCTGCTAACGCTAACGGCACCCGAGCTAACCGTACTCGTCGGCGGCTTGCGCGCACTGAATGCCAACGTCGGGCAATCGCAACATGGTGTGTTCACCAAGCACATCGATACCTTGAGCAATGATTTCTTCGTAAATCTGCTGGATATGAACACCGTTTGGCAAAAAGCGAACGGATTCTTAGTAGGGCGTGACCGCAACTCCGGCGAACACAAATACACCGGCACCATCAATGATTTAGTGTTCGGTTCCAACTCCCAGCTGCGCGCGCTTGCCGAAGTTTATGGCTCTAGCGACGCACAAGCGGCGTTTGTCGGTGACTTCGTGGCTGCATGGACCAAGGTGATGAATTTGGATCGCTTTGATTTGTAAGCAGTTGTTTTAGCTTTAATTTTTAGGAGGGCGCAATTTTTGCGCCCTTTTTTTGCTTCGATTTACTGTTGCTGCTGGGCGGCTGGTTGTTTACAGTCGCATCGTGACTTGAAAACTTAACAAATTGAAGCCGTTAGTTGAAAAATATTCTCTTCTCAAAACGATTTCATTCGGAGAATTGTTCGACGAAGGCCATCGCGGGCTTTTTGGGTCAACGGCATATTAACTACTTGTGGATGCGAACAAAAAATATATGGCCGAACCCCAATCCGAAATCATCCTCTACCAAACCCAAGATGGCCGCACACGCATTAAGTGTCGCTTTGAAGGCGAAACGCTGTGGCTTACTCAGGCGCAGATCGCGGAACTTTTTGACACGACGCCGCAGAACGTAACGCTACATCTCAAAGGCATTTTTGCTGAAGGGGAACTGTCCGAGGCGGCAACTTGTAAGGATTACTTACAAGTTCGATTTGAGGGCGAGCGCGAGGTATCCCGGCAGTTGCGCCACTATCGTTTGGAGGCCATTCTCGCTATTGGTTTCCGTGTGCGCAGCCATCGCGGCACGCAGTTCCGCCAATGGGCAACACACATTTTAACGCTCTGGAAAATTATCAACTGGCGTCAACGGCTACAAAACTGTAGCCGTCGATGTTTTCACACGACACTTAAACCGAACGAGTTATTCTTTTAAAAACTCATCGTCCAAGAGTTCAAAGCTCCGATATCACCGGCACCATTGTCATTAACGCGCAATTTCCAAACGCCATTGGCCACCACACTGCTGGCATTGACGCTAAACGTCCGAATAATATTGTCCGTGCCAGCGCCAGTACGATTCCAAAGGTTGAATATCGTTCCGTTTGGCGCCATTAAGTCCACCTTCAAATCACCTTGATAGGTATGGGTAATGTTGACCGCGATGCTGAGCGTACTGGGCGCATTGCCGGCAACGCCGCTGACGCTGATCGGGCTTTCAATCGTGCCGTTATCGGTAATGGCGAACGCAGTGTTGTTGCTAAATGTTGCGCCCGGCGGTGGCGGTGGTGGCGCGCTGCCAATATTGAAAAACACCGCATTCGGCGTGCCCGCATTGCCACTGGCATCGGTGCCTTGGACAAAGGCGGTGTGTTTTCCGGCGCTTAAACCCGTGGTCGAAATACTCGCCCTGACGGCTTCGCGATTGCTATTAAAACTGCCATCGGTGGCCGTCATTGGGGTGCCAATGGCACCGCTTGCCCACGGAAGTTTATCGATATAGACCTTGGCTGAGCTGATGACTTGTGTCGCTTCCGCGCCGTTTGATTGGTTGAAGCGCGCGTCATTAATGTCGGCACTAATCACTAAACTGCTGCCCGCTGCGACCGTCGCGGCAGAACTGCTCACCGATACGGCATCGGGGCCAGCGGGCAGCTGATACGGCGCATTTAGATTGCGCGCGGCGTAGCGTAAGGCGGCTAAATTTTTCGGCAAGGTCGTACCCGTAAAGGTGGTGCAACTCTCGAAAAACGCGACGCCCAACTCAATCGTGTAAGCCGGGGCACCTAAGCTGCCGTAGAAATTATCGTCAGTGGCACCATCGGTGGCATACAGCTCATCCGACTGCTGTGGCCGATAGCTGTTGAAAAACGCCATGCGCCGCCCGAGCGTGCGCAGCGCGGCACTGTTCGGTGCCGCCGCCGTGGTATCGCCCCAGGGCCACATGACCAGCTGCGAATAGCTATGAATATCCATAAACATGCCGCGATAATTTGCCGGTGCCGCCGACGTCAGGGCATCGCTGCGGGCGTCGCTCAACACGCCACCGCTGTAGCTGCCATTGCTGCCCAAGGTTCCAGCGACGTAGCGAATCAGGTTTTGGGTTTCAGGCTCAGAAGCGGATGTGGGGCCGTGATAGGTGTCCACACACGCGTTCGCGCTGGAACCGCCGGATACCGAATTCCAATGAAAGGCAAAGTTACGATTTAGATCGGTACCAAAGCTGCTGGCAGAACAGCTGCCGTTGCTGTTGTTGGTATTTTTGCGCCACGATAGACCGGTTTCAGCCTTTTTACGGCCATCAGGGTTCGCCTGCAAAATTAAGTGATAGCGATTGTGATCCAGCAGCCACGTCGCCTCTGGGTCGGTGCCGTAGCCACTAATCAAGGATTCGGCAAAGCGCGTCATTAGCTCGGCCGGCGTGTATTCGCGCGCATGGATCGAGCTAAACACCACCATATTGGGCTTGGTGGGTACCAAACTATCGTTGCCCCGATTGCCTAGCACCAGCACTTTCATGGTGTAGCCCAGATTGGCATTTCGGCTTTTCTCGAAACTCGGGCCTATGTCGATGACTTGCGCCAAATTCGGGTTATTTGCGGCAAGATTCGCCATCGTCGTATAGGTTTCTTCGACTGTGCGATAGCAGGCAAAGCCGCCAATGCTGCGCACTTCGGGCGGCTGCAGCATGGCATCTTCACCGGCACGTAAAGCCTCCGTGGCGGCTTGTTCAATGGTGACTTTAATGCCTGCAGCGGTTAATGCGGCGATATCTGCGGCATAAGCTTCGGTTTGCACGCTGGCGGATTTTTGATCCACGATAATGTGCTGGAACTGCGATGCAATCGCCTGTAACTCGCTCGGTGATTGATAGTAGGCCCGAATCATCGACACCCGCTCCTGCGATTGTGGCTTAAACGTTTGCGCGTGGTTGATCGGGGAAAATAGCGTAGAAATCAAAATCGTCGAAGCCAACAAACTTGAGCAAATTGGGCGCATGAAAATGTTCCAAATAGGCAAAACAAATAGAGTTAGGGTTTGCGCACTAATGGCGCGGGCGCTTGATAGCATGATTCACGAATCATTAACGATGCTGTCACAGTTTTTCGATGCGGCGGCGCAGCAGAAAATACGTATTTGCCAACCTAATGTTTAAATCTTTAGGGGGTTTTCATGCTGCTGCAAACGCACATCGAAAGTTTTTGATTTTTTAGATTTGCCAGAACTGCATCGCCAACATGCAGCTTTGCGCGCACAATTTTTTGGCTACACACATGCATCTTGAATTCTGGCTTCATCAAACGCTACAGCATTCCAGCGTGTCGGTTCGGGCATACTTTCGATTCCGCACACAGCCGCATGAGAACCAGCGATGCCAACTTCCAGCAACCAAAGCGCGAATACAGCCTCGCCATTAGCGAAACTAGATTTCGATAACGTCGCCACCAACGCCCTTGCTGCAGGCCAAAATTTGCCGGAAATGTTGCTTGCGGCGTGCGTCCGCTGGCCGGACAAAGCGGCGTTTACGAATTTAGGCCGTTCCCTTAGCTATCGTGAATTGGCGGACACCAGTGCACATTTCGCAAGTTATTTACGCCACGGCCTCGGGCTAGAACCCGGCACGCGCGTCGCCATTATGATGCCGAATTTGCTGCAATTCCCGATCGCTTTGCTCGGGGTATTGCGCGCCGATCTGATCGCGGTGCTGGTCAACCCGCTTTACACCGCGCGCGAGCTGCGCCATCAGCTAAGCGATTCAGGTGCCTCGGTGCTGGTCGTTTTAGACAACTTTGGCTCAGTCGCAAGCGAGGCCATCACTGGCACTGGGGTCAAACAGGTGATCACCACGCGCATTGGCGATGTGTTGCCTTGGCCAAAATCATGGGTGGTTGACTTCACCCTAAAGTACGTCAAAAAGCTGATCCCAGATTTTGCCATCGTCGGCGCGGTGCGTTGGCCGCAGGCGTTGAAGTCAGGCGCAGGGCTGGCGCGCGTGCAATCCCACGCCAAGGCGGATGCGGTCGCGCAGTTGCAATACACCGGCGGTACGACCGGCTTGTCTAAAGGTGCGGCCCTAGCGCATCACGCGTTGATCGCGAATGTATCGGCGTGTGAACAATGGCTAGGCCGTGCGATCGAACCGACGCGCGAACTCAACTTGATTTGCCTACCGCTGTATCACATCGCCGCCTACACCAATATGCTGTATTCCTGGGCACACGGCATGCACTGCGTGTTAGTAACCAACCCGCGCGACGTTCCGGCGTTAGTCAAAGACTTTGATGTCTACCGGCCATCGCTGTTTTCAGGCGTCAATACTCTTTACGACGCGCTATTAAATAACCCCGACTTCGCCAAGCGTGATTTCGCACATCTTAAATTGTGCATCCAAGGTGGCACAGCTTTACGACGTAGCACCGCCGAGCGCTGGAAGGCTTTGACGGGCTGCGATGTGATCGAAATGTATGGTCTATCAGAAACCAGCGCCGGAATCACCGCAAATTATTGGGATGCGCCGAATCCGGTTGGCTCCATTGGAATACCACTGCCCGGCGTTGAAGTCACCTTGCGTGATGAACAGGGCAATGTGGTGCCATTGGGCGAAGCGGGCGAACTGTGCGTACGCGGCTTGCAAGTCACCACGGGCTATTGGCAGCGTGACGATGAAAACCAGCAAGCTTTCTTCGCGGCGACAGATGGATCGCAAGCTTGGTTTCGCACCGGCGACGTTGCTAAGGCCGATGCCGCAGGCTATCTCTACTTATTGGATCGACGCAAAGACATGATTTTGGTGTCTGGATTTAATGTCTATCCAAACGAAATCGAAGATGTCGTCGCACTACATCCGGGGGTTTTAGAAGCCGCTGCGGTGGGTGTGGCGGATGAAAAAACCGGCGAAGCCGTGCGGCTGGTGGTGGTGCGTAAAGATCCAACATTAGACGTTGAAACTTTGCGCGCGCACTGTCGAAAACTCCTGACCGGCTACAAGCAACCCAAAGTGATCGAATTCCGCGACAGCCTGCCAAAATCGGCGGTTGGCAAAATTCTTCGGCGTGAGTTGCGCTAATCTGCTTAGCGCACAAAAAGGAACAGCGATATGAAATCAACACTAGCCAAATTCATTGCGATGTCACTGATGGCCGTTGCGGCGCACGCGCAGGAGATCGACAAACTCGATTGGATGACAGGCACCTGGACTGAAAACAAGGACGGCGATATCGTTCAGGAAGCGTGGCTTGGGCCGCGCGAAAAAATGATGACAGCGGTGAATTTGACCACATCAAAAAAGCGTGGGGCGACATTCGAATTTCTGAGGATTGTAGAAGGCCCCTCTGGACTTTCTTACATATCTAGCCCAGGTGGCAAGACGCCCGTTGAATTCAAACTGAAATCGATGGGAGCGCGGCGCGTGGTATTCGAAAATGCCGAGCATGATTTTCCGCAGCGCATTCTTTACTGGATTGAACCCGATGGTGCGATGAAAGCGCGCATCGAAGGTGAAATTCAGGGAAAGGCGCGCGCTATGGAGTGGCGATTTGTGGCGGGGAAGTTAAAATGAACGGTAATTTTCGCTGATTCGTGTTTAATGAGATGGCGCTCTGAGTTCGTCATTCCCGCGTGCTTTTAGCGGGAATCCAGGGCGCTTGTTTTGGCGTTGCACCATTGCAATGCGCTGTACTTTGCGCAAGTGCAGGATGGATCCCCGACTAAAACATTCGGGGATGACGATCCGTCAGTTTGAATGGCACCCGCTGGCGATGGGTACCATTCAAACTGACGGGGAATCTCCATTTATCTCTTGCTCTACAATTTCTATACGGGGTTTTAGAAGCCGCCGCAGTGGGCGCGGCGGATTAAAAAACCGGCAAAACCGTGCGGCTTGTAGTGGTGCGCAAAGATCAGCATTGGACGTCGAAACTTTGCGCGCGCACTGTCGAAAACTCCTGACCGGCTATAAACAGCCCAAAGTGATCGAATTTCGCGACAGCCTGCCAAAATCGGCGGTGGGTAAGATTTTGCGGCGCGAGTTGCGGTAAATCGCAAAGCAGCTTGTCGCGAGAACTCGCTGGGCTTTGCAGCCCTGCCTACAAAATTAAAACCGTAGGCTGTATATTGGTGCAACACGAGGAAAGCACTTATGAATCGAAATACATCCGTCACCCTTGGGCAACATTTTGCTAGTTTCATTGATATTCAGGTGCAGGGCGGGCGCTATGGCACGGCAAGCGATGTCGTCAGGGCGGGGCTTCGATTGCTTGAGGAACACGAAGCCAAGGTGAAGGCGCTGCAAGCGGCTTTGCATGCTGGGCTCCAATCAGGGGAACCGCGCACATTCGATAGTGATGCTTTTCTGAGCCGAATGCGCGCACAGCATGGCTAAGCCATACCGGCTCTCCCCGCTCGCTGAGGCTGACCTTGAGAAAATCTGGATTTACAGCGCCAAAAACTGGTCCGTTGAGCAAGCGGATACCTACCACAGAAACCTAGTCGCCACGTTTGAAGGGCTGGCGATGGGTACCAAGCGCGGTCGCCCTGCCGATGTTTTGCCGGACTTTCAAAAGCACATGTCTGCCGTGTCACCTTCCGGTGCGACTTGTGCGCCTCGCACATAGTCTATTTTATCGAGTGTATTGATCGACTCGACGTTATTCGCGTTTTGCAACAACGACAGGATGCACAGCGGCATCTCTAGCATGCACGCCCCCGCAAGCGGCCATTAGCCCAGCACCACGCAATTCCGCCCGTGTTTTTTCCCCTCATACATTGCGCAATCCGCGCGCCCGAGCACCATGTCTAAGCAATCCACGGGCTTGACTTCACTCACACCGAGCGTAATGGTGATCGAGCGTGGCAAGTTGGTCGTAATCGCTTGCACCGCCAGCCGACATTTTTCCGCCACAACCCTGGCCGCAGCCAAATCCGTCTCCGGCAATAGCAGCGCAAACTCCTCACCGCCCCAACGGGCGACCGTATCTGTTGCCCGCGTTTGCGCCCGCAGCGTTTCAGCGATCAAGCGCAGCACCACATCCCCTTGCGCGTGGCCAAAGTCATCGTTGATCGCTTTGAAATGATCAATATCCGCCAACACCACGCAAGCGGCCCGCCCGCTGCGATTAATCCGAGCAATTTCGCGCTGCGCGGCACACTGCAGCGCGCGGCGATTCGCTAAACCGGTCAAACAATCGCTATAGGCTAGCCGCGCTAATTCGGCGGGTTCACCACGGGCTTCAAGTTGGCATTTGAGGTGCGCGTTCTCTTGCTTTAGTGCACAAAGCTGGGTGCGCAGTGTCGCAAACTGGTTTGACGCTGGGCGTTCGAATAACTTTGCAATCTGGCTCATCAAGTGGTGCCAGTGGATCGTTGGGCTTTTGTGTGTCAAATTGTCAGCGTTCTTCATAAGATTCATTTGCCTATCCTGCGATGGCGTAATCGCGCTCAAGCAGCGCACGCATGCTTTTCGGTGCCGAAAGGGGGGCAAGCAAATTACCTTGAATCTCCGTGCATCCCTGCGTTGCCAGATACGCCAGTTGCACTTGGTTCTCCACGCCCTCAGCCACGGTCGCTAATTTCAGCACCCTAGCAATAGTCAAAATGGTGTCGATGATTGCGACGTCCTTAGGATCACTGCCTAAGGTGCGAATAAACGCTTTGTCGATCTTGAGTTTTTGGATCGGCAAATATTTGAGATAGCCCAGGCAAGAACGGCCAGTTCCAAAATCATCGATGGCAATCGTGATTCCTAAACTGCGAAATTGATTGAGCACCGCGATGGAATGCTCCAGATCCGCCATCAGCAGGCTTTCGCTCAACTCCAACTCCAATTTGGCCCCGGGAATTTCGTAGCGTGCAAGTAAAGCCGGCAAAACGGCCAGCAGATTGCCACGACTGAGCTGCATGGGTGTGATGTTCACTGCCACACCCACGTCCAAACCCTGCAAACGCCAACGCTGCAGCTGCGCCAAAGCTTCATTGAGCAGCCACTCACCCACCGGTACAATCAAACTGGTTTGCTCCAAGATGGGCATGAAACGATCCGCTGGCACCGGGGCAAACTGTGGGCAGTTCCAGCGCAATTGCACTTCAAAGCGCACGACGGCATTGCTGTTCAAGGCCAAAATCGGCTGATAGTCCAGGGCAAATTCCCCACGCTGCAACGCTCGGTGCAGCGCCGTTTCCATCGCAAGGCGCTCGCGCGCTGCAGCTTTCGTATGCCCGCGCGACAGATGTCCATCAAGATTTGCCAAACTGCCGGGAGCTTTGCCAGCCACTTGCCGCGCGCATTTGGCTGGCGCAGGTTCAATTGGCTTTGGTCGGCCAAATAGCATTGCAATGAAGCGAATGATGCGGGGCCAGGTATTTCGAGGCCCAGTATTCTTATGCTGTGTAGGTTTAGCAGGCGCTGTGCTAATAGGAATGGTAGTGGCGGCCAAATAGTCCGCGTTGCTTGACAAAGTCAGGAGATTTTTCATAACGCGCCCCAAGGGATTTTAAAATAGCTGGCGAGCGGCGATTGATCCTAATCTGAGCAAATAAATCAACGCCCTTCGCTGATTGAAATTAAGTCATGCGCGTGCGCGGTAAGCAAATCTATTTTTATCGACTGGGATTGACCAGTATTTCGCCAAGGAAAGCAGATATCGATTTCAGTCGACTGGTATCGACTAGCGCACCGAAAACGCGCCAAATGCTAGTCGATAGCGCGTTAAAACTGCTGAAAATATTAATCGCTTTTAATCGATTTGATTATTTTTGGCCGGGGTGCGTAACTAATTGGGCGGCGAGGAGCTGCACCCAAGTTCGGGGCTTAGATACTTGCAGTCAGGGCTTTAAATACTGAGTGCGAAACGTCGGCAATTCGGACTTGCGAAACTTACGCTTTCAGATTCATCTCTTCAACAAGGAAAACAAAAATGAACAAGCATATGATGCTAGCAACCTCTCTCTCATTGGCAATTTTGACTGCCAATTCACATGGTCAACAAAACACAGGATTAAGTAGCGACCCCATGGGCGCAGTTTCTAAAGAAGAGCATCAGTTCGTTGTCACCGAGGCCGAACAAACTGATGCTCACGTGACCACTTTTCCCAGTGATGAAGTAATGCTGATTCTGTATCGTAATCTCGTCCGTGACCACAAACTTAACCCAGGAGACGGCCTGTTTTCGCCAAATCTTGACCATGAACTGCTTCAGGACATTTATAAATTCGCGATAAAAATCGGATACATCAATGAAACTACATTTTTGAATCTCGGGGATGTGTCGAAATCACCGCTCAAACTTGAGTCAAAAGCGGCTACTGCAGCTTGCAAAGGTAGTCTCGTAACATGTCTTTCTACACTTGGTAACGCTGCAATACTCAGCAAAGAATTTGTTTCTTGCGCTGCTGCGGTTGCGGAAGAAGGAGTGAACCCGTGGGCCGACGCAGCTTGCGTAAAATCAACTGCAGCCGCAGTTTCAGCTGTTACTGCGTGCGCAATTTCGGTTGCACAGTGCACACACACAGACCCTCAAAAACCTACTTTCACAACTAGTCGGGCTGGACGCGACGTCGGAGCTACGACCGAAAGTTACTGCCCAGACTCCTATCATGCTTATAAAGTTAACTTATATACGAGAGGCGATGTCATTGGAAGAATTGTATTGACATGTACGGACGGAACAGCAATTACTTTTGGTAGAAATGATTCTGGAGAAAATTTTGTGCAAAGTTGCAAAGATGATTATGCAATGGGTGGATTGAAAGGTCGCGTCGGGGATCACCTTGATGCCGCAGCGATAATGTGTGACAAAGTGGTTCGTGGTTCAGATTACGCTGATCAATATGGATCGATTAGGGGCGGGCCCGGTGGTGGCGCTTTTTCTAGCTTGTGTCCAGAGCACCAATATGTAATAGGTCTAAAAACTTGGCACGAACGTCTTGGCCTCGCTAAGAATTCCGCAATTAATGGTGTCGAAGTAAAATGCAGATAATTCAAGCGCCAAACTCATGAAATCCCCGTTGCGTTCAAGGTTAATGGATGCCAAGGGCTATAGATATAAGCAAAAGAACCACTGTTTTTAATAGTCAAAATGCCAGCGGCCCTAAACCCGCTGGTTCTCTTCGATTTTGTGTGGGAACTGGCTTTCCGGAAGTGTGCAAACGAGGGAGAGCCAAAGGATTCAACAGTTGCAGTTCTGGTCGGTTGCGAAACCTTTGGACGCGTCAGGGGCGGCGTAGCCGGCGAAGCGAACCCTTGAAGCGCATTGAATTCAATAGGCTTTTGAGAGGTCGAATGACGCAGTTGTCATTCGACCTTGAGCGCCAAAGCCTATGCACTGCCAAAACTACGGGATTGATTAAGCAAGATCCGCGCCAATTTTTTCTCCCACACAAGAACGAACGGTGCCAACCCGCTGGCAGCGCTGGCTCGCGATTTAGGCATCTCTGAAGCGCAGCTGCCGCAGTATCAAGCCGTTGAACTTCAGGCTGCTGCGGCCGAGGCGGCGGCGAAGGCAAGTCTGGGTGATCGCTACGGCGGCACCTGGATTGAACGTGGAAGCGATGGGCTGTATTACACGGTCGTGGCAAGCACGGACGTGAGCCTCGACGTTCCCGTCGCGAACGTCGTTCTGCGCAAAGCACAGTTTTCGCTCGCTCAGCTGGACGAAGCCATGGGCATGCTCAATGGCGCGCTTTCGACCCTTCGCAACTCTCGAAGTAATCCCTTAGCTCTAGACGGGCTGCACACCTACTATGTCAACGTCCAGACCAATGACGTCGTGCTCACTGTGGCCAAAGGCTATGAGGATACGGCCTACAACTTTGTCGCACTGAGCGGCGCGGATGCCAAGCTGATTCGAGTTGAACGCTCGCAAGGCAAACCTAGCCCTGCGATTGCTCGCGCCGTGTATGGCGGGCGCGAATACGGCACGGGGGGTGGCCTTTGCTCGATCGGATTTGCCGTGACGCGCGGCGCGACTAAAGGCTTTGTTACCGCTGGCCACTGCGGAATTCTGAGCGCGGCGGTTAGCATCGCCGGGGAAAGCGTAGGCACGGTGCAGGGCAGCAGCTTCCCGACCAACGACTACGGCTGGGCGAACGTGCGCAGTAACGATACCCTGCGTAATTTCGTGTATCGCTATACCGGCAATAAAGTTGTCAACGTAGTTGGCAGCACAGAAGCTGTGAGCGGTGCATCGATCTGCCGCTCCGGCTTCGCTTCCGGCTATCGTTGCGGCACCGTCGGTAGCAAAAACATTACGGTGAACTATGCAGAGGGCGCCGTATTCCAATTAACGCAATCGAGCGCCTGCTTGACCAAAGGCGACTCGGGCGGCGCCTGGATTACGCCTGGCGGACAGGCCCAGGGAGTAACCTCCGGTGGCGCACTTAATGGCGCAACCAACTGCGATTTTTCTGAGCCAGCAAGTTACTTCCAAAAGGTCAATGAAATATTGAGCGCCTATGGCTTGACCTTGGTTCGCTAGCCTTGACGTGACGGAGGAGCAATCAGCGTCTTGAGAGCAATCCCGGCAAACGCCACCAGCCAGGTTCTGGTGGCGTTTTAATGTTCTGGCCGCTCAATTCGCGCGTGCAAATCGCCTCGTTTGGTTCAAATAAACCGTGACGACGCCGATGATCGCCCAGCGAACGGCGCCATTCAAACTGATGGATCGTCATCCCCGAATGTTTTAGTCGGGGATCAGCCTGCACTTGCGCAAAGTACAGCGAATTGCAATGGTGCAACACCAGAACAAGCGCCTGGATTCCCGCCAAAAACACGCGGGAAAGACGAACTCAGTAAGCACGCGGGAATGACGAACTCAGTGCGCCGTCGCCCCATTAAACTCGAATCAGCGAAATCTACCGAGATTCCCCTTCAGTTTGAATGGCCCCCCAGCAAAGGCGCACGCCTAAAAGCACGCCAATTTAAGCCCCGCCGGGAACTTGGCTTGAACCTTCAAACAGCCGCTCTTGACCGCTTGACCCGATGGGGTGCTATGCAATTGATTCTGCGCAATGATCGATAGCGCCTCCTGCATCGATTTCTGCGCTGCCAGATGCTGTCCAAGGGCAGACTGCGAAAGCGCGAGTGAATTGAGTACTTCTGCAAACACCGGATAATGCGGATGCATCGATTTGCGGCCCAGCGCAACCGCTTCCAAGTTTGCCTTGAGCGCTTGATCCAATTCGCCAAGATCGCGGTTTAGATCAGCCAAATACAGCAAGGACAGAGAGCGCTCCCACGGCCTCGGATCTCCAGTAGCTAAGTTGAGTAAGGTTTTTGCCTCGTCGTATTGACCCAGATGGGCTAACACCAGACCTAGTGTGCCCGCAGTGACCAGCTTTCGGTTCGAGTTCGCCGTGTTCGCTAAGACCTGCCTCAGCAGTTTCGCTGCCTTTGCTTTATCGCCCTTGCTAAGCAATAGAAGCGCAAGCCTAGAATCGACTTCTGGAAGTAAACCAACAAAATTTAATTCCGCAGAAAGCTCCCTAGCCTCGTTAAACGCAAGCTCCGCACTATTCAGATCGCCTTTTAACGCAAGTATTTTTCCTAATTCATTAAGTGCTCGCGGGCGCTCCACATGCTTGATTGCATACCGCGCAATCGTCCTACGAGCTAATTCTTCCGCCTCATTGAAGCGCCCTTGTGCGGCAATGGCGGTCGCCAAATCGACGCTCAAATACAGCGACCATGCATTGTCTTCGTCGTAGTGACTTTGCCAATTTTTAAGCGATTCACGAATCAATACTTCAGCCTCGTCAGCTCTACCGAGTCTAGTCAGCCCGAGGCACACAATGGTGACTTGATAGACCATGCCGGCGTCGCCGTGGACGTTTCGCCTAATTTCGAGGCCTTGCTGGGCCAACGTCAAAGCACTTTCTGCGTCGCCTAAATCAATGCTCAGCCGCGATAGCTTACTTAACCCTTCGGCACGCAAATCTTGCACTTCTGGGGCCTTTTGGTTGGCATACTCCAGTACTAACTTGAGGTGCGCCTGAGATTCCTTCGGCGCAGAAACGCGTTGCAGGTCTGCGATCAATAAACGCATTTGTAAAGTCCAATAATCATCAGCTCCGTGACTAGCCAAGCGTTTGGCAAGAAGTTGATTGAGTTGATCGACTTGCAACGCCGTAGCGGCGTTGTATTGAGTAGCCGCGCTATTCGTTATGACCAAAAGGAATTCAGCCAGCACGGTCGAAGGGTGATCCTGTCCAAGCGCATCCAGGAAGCCACGGGCAGCGATTTGATAGTCCTTGGCAGCTAAAGACAACTCGCCGAGCGCGTAATAAACATCACCCCGCTGTTGAACAGACTCCAAAGTGAGCAGATCGTGCGCGCCTAGTAAGGTGCTTCGGGTTTTGATGACTTCTATCTGCGTTTCCAGGGCGAGATCTAATATTTTTAGCTTGAGTAGGCTGCCCGCCAAGGAGTGATATAGCCGCGCTTGTAAGAGCGGCTGTGCGCGATACTGGTTTGCAATGTCTTCCAAAGCGGGTTTGAAATAGCCATACCTTAGTTGGCTGATGCTAATGTCGGTAAAATTGATCGACTGCAACAAACGATTGTGTTCACTCATCAGCTTTTGCGCGGCTGGATCCCCGTCGGCAATGGCCTGATTCAGCGCTGCCAAAATATCAGCGCGCATGCGCAAGCCGAGTTGTTCGGGCGAAATACTTTGCCAGCGACTCTCCAGAAATTTATTCGCCACCTCCGATTTCGCGGCTAAATCTTGTGCCACTTTGGCGGACTGATCCGCCTTTAGGAAGCCCACTACAGCCGTCGTGGTGGTTAGCAGCAGTGCCGCCACCGCCGCCGCAATCAATATCGAAGCGCCCCGATTGCGCCGCACATATTTACCAAAGCGATACCAGCCCGTGGTGGGCCTTGCCTGCACCGGCCGCATTTCCACCCAACGCTGCAAGTCTTCTTTCAGCGCCAGCACCGAGGCATAACGATCATTCGGGTCGCGTTCTAAGCATTTGCCCACCACCCACGACAAATCACCCTCCAAGGTTTTGGGCAGCTCATCGACCTTGATTGCACGATGCTCGGCCAGTTCTTTACGTTTATCTGCCGAGGTGTTTTGCAATTGCTCGCGCATCGATGGCAGTTTCGATTTACACACCAGCTCGCGGACTTTTTCCGGCTCCAGGTTTTCCAATGATTCGCTGGCAATCGGCGTTCTGCCCGCCAGTAGTTCGTACAGCACCACGCCCATCGAATAAATATCGCTGCGGGTATCGACACCCGTTGCAGCGCCCAAAACATGCTCCGGGCTGCTGTAAACCGGCGTGCCAATAAAGGCGCCAAAACTGGTGTGCAAGGTGTGCGCCGCCAGCTTTCCGTGTAGCGATTTGGCTAGGCCAAAGTCGATCACTTTGACGGTGCCAGCACTTTCCGGGGCGCTGCTGACCATCAAATTGCTGGGCTTAATATCGCGGTGCAGCACGCCTTTTTGATGCGCGTGCAGCACGCCATCGCACACTTGTAGGAACAATTTGATGCGGGCATTGATGTTCAAATGGTGCGCATCGCAGTATTTGGTAATGTCCTCGCCAGCGATGTATTCCATCGCAAAAAACGGCCTGCCATCCGCCGCTAGCCCAGATTCGTGCACGGCAGCCACATTCGGATGATTCATCATCGCCAGCGCTTGGCGTTCGGCGTCAAAGCGGCTGAGGATTTGTTTGCCATCCAAGCCGGAGCGAATGATTTTCAGTGCCACCTTGCGATACGGATCACGCTGTTCGGCCAAATACACCGTGCCCATGCCGCCTTCGCCCAAGCGATCCAGCAAACGATAGGGGCCGATGGTTTCAGGCGCTGCGTGCGGATTAACTGCATGAACCGGCGCGGGTAAAGCTGCGGGTACGGCGGCGGGCACCGTTTGCGGCACCGGCAAGTTCACTTGCGCCTCCGCTGCCGCGCCTGGAGTAAGCAGAGCGCGCAGCTGCTGCGCAAGCTCGGCCGCACTCGGTCGCACCGCGCCTAAGCCAACGCAGGCTCGAAGCAGTTTTTGCAGATCCGCATCCGCAACCCGGCTAAGCCAGTTTTCATCTGCCAAGGCGTGCCAATCGCGCACCGAAAGCTGCAAAAACACCAAAGCAAGTGCTGCAATATCGTCGGCAGTGCTGGCTGGCGCACCCGCCTCCTCGGTGCCCATGGTTAATCCCAAGGCGGTAATTTGCAGTGGCGCCAGTTTGCTGCGATCTGCCAGAGCGCCTAAGCCCAGTGCGCTAATTTTGAACTGCGGCCCGGCATCGGTTTCGTCGACCAGTATGCGATCCGCGCGCAAGTTTCCGTGCACCACGCCCAGCTGATGCAGCGCGGCAAGCGCATCGCAGAGCTGCAACATCAGCGCCAGCGGTGGCGTTTGCGGCATGCCGCTGGCTTTGCTCCATTCAATCAAACTGCCGTATTTGGCGTAATCGCGCGCCAAGTAGTACGGCGGTTCCTCCAGCTGCCAGTCGCGAATCACCGCAAAGCCAGGATGCTCGGCCAAGCTTTGGTTGACGTAGCGCAGCAATGTCACCTCACGCTGCAAGCGGCGCAAATACGCTTCCGAGCGGCAAAAGCGAAAAACCCGAAGGCCTTGATCCAGCTCGCCAAATTCAGAAGGTTCCGCGAGCCAGCTTTCACTCACCGGCGATTCGCCCAAACGCCTGAGTAAACGCCAGCCTGGGCAATCGGCAACCGTGCCGCCGGGGGCAAGCAAGGATTCCACCGGCTGTGCTTGCACCTCCGCGATCACTTGCGGATCCGGTGACGCCAAAAAGTGTATTTCCGCCACCAGCTGATAGCCGCGCCTGGGGATAGTGCGAATCAGCGGCTGCAACGATTCCTCCGCCAGGGAGCGGCGCAGAAAGAAAAGCGTATTGGTCAAGCCCCGATCACCTACTAAATCATTACCTTGCCAAACCACCGCAATAAAGTTGTCACGCGATACCGCTTTACCCTCGGCACTGGCGAGTAAGCCCAGTACTTCAAGTTCTTTACGCCGCAAAGGTTCGCGCTTGCCTTGCCAACTCAAGGTGCCTGAAATTGGGTCAATCGAGCGCCCCGCCAAACTGTAGGGCTGATCGAGGAAGCGATCTTGCAGGGCGTACTGGGGATCCGATTTGCTCATGCATGACACCGTTCACCTGTGACGCTTGAGCTTAGCAGCTGGTAGGGCGATCAGTACGACTGCGATGCAGGCTAAGAGTAAGCTCGTCGGCCGACGGCGTCGCAGCGAGCTTAAATCCCAAAAGTGCGATGCCATCGGCGCTCGGCGGCTGCCAATCTTGTGTCCTGGCAAAGCCCAGCTTATGCAAGAGCTTGATCGAAGCCAAATTATCCGGCTGCACAATCGCCAGCATTTCAGGCATTTGCAACACATCACGTGCGTGCTTGAGGGTGGCACGGGTGGCTTCTTCGGCCAAGCCTAAGCCGGTAAATTCGGGCAAAAACGCATAGCCTAAATCGGGCCCGGCTAGAGTTTCACGTTGCAAAACGCCACACATGCCGACACACACGTTGCCTGCGCGCAGCACCACCGCATTCAAGCCATGCCCGTGCCTTTCATAGCTTGCCATCGGGCCGGTGCGCAGATAGTTTTCTGCATCTGATAAGTCGCACACACCGCGATCACCGATGAAGCGCAGAAAGTTTGCGTCATTCAAAAGGCGCAGCACGAAGGGCGCATCGTCAAGGGTGAAGCGCCGTAAAATCAGACGCTCAGTGGTCGCGATGGCGTTTGGGCCATCGCGCTCATCACTGACGTCAGTCATGCGCCACTTCGACAAAATCACCCGCCAATGCCTTGTAGAGCATCGCTAAAGCACTGGCACGTGCAGTTTTTGCCTGCACCAGTTGGTCATCTAGGCTCAAACGTTGGCGCTGCGCATCAAGCACCACCAGATAATCACTGGCACCGGCTTCAAAGCGCAGCTCGGCCAACTCGCGCGCGCGCTCTGCTTGCGCGGTGGCCTCAGAGAGCGCTGCGGTGGATTCATTCGCGGCGCGGTAATTTGCTAGCGCGCCTTCGGTTTCTTCCAGTGCCCGCAATACCGTTTCTTGATAGGCCGCCGCCACGCCGTCCAACTGCGCTTGCTCGGCTTTTACGTACTGCCCTACCCGGCCAAAGTTCAAAAACTGCCAGCTTATGCTCGGGCCAAAACGCCAGCGATCTGTGCCAGTGCCA
>JANNYA010000170.1:0-16089 GCA_031409855.1 Rhodanobacteraceae bacterium
CCCAGTCTGATTCTAAACAATGGCATCATGCGGTTTCATAAGCGTCACGCCTTGCTCGAAAGGGCAGATTTTAAGAGCATCCCCAATGGCCAAAGCAATCCACTTTTCTTTACTGTCTCCGTCCCTGCAGTCCCAGCCCTACACGCTAGCGCTGGGCAGCAAAATCAGCAAAGCCGCACTTTATGGCAACTCCAAACGCATCGCCGAGAAAGATGGCGTCGAGTTAAGCCGGGGCGTGCTCTTGCCCGACGGACAGCTGCTCGCGCGCAGCGCGATTGGCTATCCAAAAGCCGACGATGGCGGCACGCCGATTGATGCGCCCGTCGCGCACATCGAAGGCAGTACGGTCGAGCAATTGCCCAGCTCGTTCAATAAAACCAACGCACTAGAAACGATTGATCTGGCGGATTTGGCGTTATTTTCAGTGCGTGACGTTTACCCGCTAGAGGGCGAGCAATTTCCGCCTGCCGGGCTTTATCGCGGCGAGTTCAATTACAACGCAGGCTATCAAGCGAACGAAGCACGTTTGCTGGTGCGCGGCGACGGCTTAGCTTTCTTACTGATCGGCGTCAGCAAAGCCAGCACCCCGGTAGGCTTGAGCGTCAACTACAACTTTTTCGACGTGGATGCGGAAGACGACGAGAATGCCGACGAAGATTTCTCAATGGTTTAGTCGTTTTTCTTCGCAATTTACCCGGCTTTGCCGGATTGCTACGATCATGTTTAAGGCAATAGGACACACACAACAATGCTTGATTTTCACTTAGAACTCAACGGTAAAAGTGCGCGCGTGGGCCTGCACGGTTTGCCAGTTGCAACACCCAAGAAGGCCGTCAAATACGCCACCGGTGCCGGTGAAATTGCGGGCCGACGCATGATTACCGGCATACGCAAAAACCTGAAAACTGATTTTGCCGCACTGCGTGACGGTGATCCAGAACTCAACTTGGCGCTGGCGGGTACACAAATTGATACGGATGACACCACCCCGGCGTATTTTGACGCGAATAGTGAAACGCCTAAGCCGATAGGTGATTTCAATGATATTGACATCGTTTTTGATGCCAGCGGCGCGGAAAAATCACGCCGAACACATTTAATTCGACCGTCCAATATCAACGATGTCCATCCAATTAAAGTCACCAAACGCATTCCTTTAATTGAAGCGTTGACCGAATTTGCGCCGAAACACACCTTGCAAGTGGTGCATGTTGATGGCCTAAGTTTTGATTTTTTGCGTGAGTTCGCAGCCGATTTAGTCGCGAAAAACGAGGCTGCGCGGGTAGGTTCCGGCCCCAAAGGCAACCTGCCGATTGTTTTGCGCGCGCATTCGTCGCCGTATCGAGGCTTTTTGATTGGCAAAGCGGCACCGGCAAACACCTATCAGCTGCTGCTGGTGCTGAGCGATCAGGAACTGAAATTGCCCGAGGCCACAGCACCCAAGGCGGAGGCAAACTCATGATCGAACAAAGTAAAATCGATTTGGCAAAGCTGCAAATGCGCGGCCGCTATGGCGTCGCCACCGGCAGCGCGGTCAGTGACCAAGTGTTGCTTGGCATAGCGCTCGATTTCGACAACCAAGTGATGCGTAAAATGCAGAGCTTGAGTCCGAACGACTTGGCTGCACGCTTAACCGGCGACAGTAACGTTTTGGTCGCCACCAAAGTTGATGGCGAAGGTACCTACGTCTATTTTGATGCCACGCCAGGCGCGCAAAACCCAGCGTTCGCCTTTTCCGCAGGCGGCCGGGTACGGCTTGGTTTTCCCGCACTCGATGCACTGTGCGCCAAATTGAAAGCGGCGGGTGTGCAAAAGGCGTTGCTACGCTGTGAACTTTGCTTAGCCTTGGATGCCTCCCAGAGCGCACGCGCAGGTGTGGCCGAGGTCATCCGCGTCAGCTTTTCCGGCACCGAAGCGGAAGTGGCGAGCTTGAAACTAGTCGCGCTGGATCTGGTGATGCTGGACGGCAAAGATTTACGCGCCAATCAGAACGATTTTGCGCAAACGCTGAGCCTGCTGCAAAAGCTGGTCGGCACCGATGAAAGCGCGCTGGTGCACTGCATGGCCAGCGAAATCGTGCCCGAGAAAAATGTCAAAGCAGTATTTGATCGCCTGATTAGCGAAGGCCATGAAGGCATCGTGGTGCGCAGACTCAATCGCGCCGACGCCTGGAAAGTTAAGCCGCACCGCACGATTGATGCGGTGATTATTGGTTTTGTCGAAGGTGCGGTGGAGGAGCAATACGGCGTTACTTCGTTGCTGACAGCGCTGTGTTATCCAGTAGAAACGAACGCGGGCTTGATGCAAACCTTTGCGCGCGTAGGCTCCGGGCTAAGTGATGCGCAACGGGTGGAAATGCTGGACCGCCTGCGTGCGCTAAAAGTGACCAACCCCATCGCCATGACCGATTCCAGTGGCCGCGCGGTGCATTTTATTCGCCCGGAATTAGTCGCGGAAATCCACGGCGAAGATTTGATTGTTAGCGAAGGCGCGAAGCAGCTGCAAACCCAATTGGTGCAATGGGACAAAAATAGCCAAAGTTATCAATTTTTGGGGCTATCCGCCTGCCCTCGCCTCAGCTTTGCGCGCTTTTCCAAACTGCGCGAAGACAAAAATTGGGCCGATGGCGGCGCACGCATTGCGCAAATTGGCGCGTTTAGCGCCCCGACAATAACGGCCAGTAACGACGCAGGCGTTGCCGACAAATCCGCGCCCGCAACCGCCAAAATCGTCCGCCGCGAGGTTTATCTCAAAGGCGAAATGCTGCGGAAGTTGGTGGTTGTGCACAAACCCAGCGCCGGGGAATTCCCCTACTTGCTTTATTGGACGGATTTTTCCGCAAAACGGGCTGAACCGCTAAAAGTCTCCATTGAAATCGCCGCCGATGCCACGCGTGCCGAGCAATTGGCGGAGCGCATGCTGGTGGAGAATTTGGCGAAGGGTTGGGTCCGGGCTTGATTAAGCCCTCTGCACCCGACTGGGCAGCGATACACAGCGACCCTGACTTCGCCGAGCTGCATCGCTTGAAATCCGGTTTTCTATGGCGGCTGATGGCTGTTTCGGTGCTGTTTTATTTTCTACTGCCGATTGGCGCTGGCTATTTCCCAGCAATTTTCAAAATCAAACTCTGGGGGCCGCTCAACGTCGGTTTGGTGTTTGCGTTTAGTCAATTTGGCGTGGCTTGGGGCATTGCATTTGTCTATGCGCGGCGCGCCAATCGCGAATTCGATCAGCGTGCCGCGGTGCTTTTGGCGCGCTATAAAAAGCCAACGGCATCAGCATGAAAATATCTGTGCGATGCGTACTCATTGCCACGCTTTTCGGCATCAGCCCAGCGTTTGCGCAAACCGGCGGTGCGGTTGCGGCGCAATACAAATGGCTGACATTTCTAGTATTCGGCTTGATTATTGCCGCAGATTATTAAAGCGGTGCTGCTGGTGTACGCCTCGCTGCTGTTGGTATTTTTAACCTGGATGCCATACGGATTTTCTTTGCCAGGCTTTTTGCAAGCGGCGGTGGCCGATCCAAAAGTAATCGCGCAAGTCAGCAAACTCATTGGCGACCCAGCGGCGCAAATGAGCGCGGCCGAGCTGGTTGAGCCCGGCCTGTATCTAAAAAGCCCGATTGATCAGATCTCCTTGGGCTTAGCGTTGGTGTTTGGCACCGCTGGCATGCCGCATATTTTGATGCGCTTTTTTACCGTGCCAACGGCCAAAGATGCACGGGTCATCGTGCTCTGGGCGATGGCCATCATCGGTGGCTTTTATGTGTTGACGCTGTTTTTAGGCTTAGGCGCTGCAATCAATGTGGGCGCAGCAAAAATTAGCGCGGTGGACGCCGGTGGCAATATGGCTGGGCCGCTGGTTGCGGCAGCGCAGCTGAAACTGGCCGACATTGACGCCGAGCTGACTAGGACGACCGATGCCGCAGTGCGCAGCAAGTTTGAACTCGAGCGAACCGCAGCACGCGCCGCCAGTACAGCAGCGCAAGCCAAGATCGATCAAGTCAGGGGCCAAACCCGCAGTTTTGTGGGATTGACCGCCCCCTTGATCAGCCTGAAAAACCCCGGCATTTTTAGCATTCCCATTGGCTTTTTATTGGTGGTTTTAGGATCGCTAATGACCCGGGAAAAACGTGCGGAGGACCTGTGGGAAGAGTTTTATGTGCGCCAGAATACCGGCTTGCATGCGGAGGGTGCGAGCGGGCATTGAGGTTACGCGCTAAACCGTCTCAATTTGACGCACTGCCGTGCGTATTTCTGGTATCGGCCACTTTTGTGCCGAGCGCAATCGCGCAATACTGCGCTGCAGCTCAAAGACCGTTTGCGCGTGCTTAGCCGTTGGGCAAAACACGCGCAAGGCTAACAAGGTGCCCATGGCGTTCGACTCCAAAATCTCGATCGTGGGTTTAGGCTCTGCTAAAACGTGCTCAATAGTCTCGAGTTCAGCGCGAAACAGCGCAATCGCGGCCTCTACATCCACCGCATGCGCCAGCTGACACGTCGCATCCGCACGGCGCACCGGGTTGTGGCTGAAATTGCTAATGGTTTCGGCAAATACTTTGCTGTTACCGACGACGACACGAACACCTTCGGCAGTATCAATCTTGGTACCAAACAGGCCAATTTCTTTGACTTCACCGCTGACCCCAGCAGCCATCACCGCGTCACCGACTTTAAACGGCCGCAATATCACCAAAAATATCCCTGCGGCAAAATTTGAAAGCAAACCTGCCCAAGCGACGCCTATGGCAACACCGGCGGCAGCGATCAGTGCGGCAAAACTAGACGTTTCTAAGCCAAGAAAGCCCAGCAAACCTACGAGCAGCCCTATTTTTAACGCCGTCGATAAAAAATTGTTGCTGTAGCGCACCACGGTGGGATCCGTATTGCTCAGCTTCAATGCGCGTTCATTCAAACGAATGATGGCTTTAATTGCGTAGCCACCGACAAACCAAACCGCTAAGGCCAAGGCCAACTTAAGCGCAGCGGGCGCTACGTAATTGCTCAGCGCGCTAAGAATCACGGTATGCAGGGTTATCGGGTCATCGACAAGAGTCATAGTTCACACTTAAAAAAACGTTTAGAGGCTGAAAAGTCGCTGCGCTGGACTGCCGCTTTTTGAACGCAGCCCGCGCAGAGATACACGAGTCATTTATACAGCTAGTTGACTCGACATTTTAGTTAGACTAAACATATCCCCGTAGTTATGGTGCTGTGAAGTGTGCGTCGAGCCGCCTAAGTCCAAGCAAAATGATTCACGCGCAATGTTTTCCAGTAGTATTTTTAGCCCTGCCCTTACCTAAGCGATACCCCTTTTGAGCACCGAAATTCCGTCCTTTGAAGTACCCAACTACACGCTGCTAAGTCGATTAGGCGAAGGTGCGATGGCGGAGGTATGGCTGGCGGAACACAAACGCAACAAGCGCAAGGCGGCGATCAAGATATTAAAGCGCTCGATGTTGAGCAACTCAGACGCGGAAGCGCTGTTTCTGCGCGAAGGCGAGGTGCTTGCTGGTTTTGATCACAGCAATATCGTTAAAATTTACGATAACGACAAGATCGGCGATCTTGCCTATTTAGCGATGGAGGTGCTCTCCGGTGGCTCCTTGCTAGAACGTATGCAACGCGGGCCGATCCAAGTCGGCGAAGCGCTCGGGCTGACAGCACAAATTGCAAGCGCACTGGAAGCGGCGCATAAACAGCAGATCATTCACCGGGATCTAAAACCGGCGAACGTGATGTTGCGCGATGAAACGACGCCGGTATTGACTGATTTTGGTGCCGTGCGGCTGCTAGATCGCAGCACGATCTATGGCCGTGATGGCAGCATCATTGGCACGCCCATTTATATGAGCCCGGAACAAATTACCGGGCAACCCTTGACCGGCAGCAGCGATTTATACGCACTCGGCATCCTTCTACATGAACTGCTGGTGGGTAAGCTGCCTTTCCCCGGCAGCACCATCCAAGAGATCGCAACCCAGCATTTATATGCGCCAGTGCCGCAATTGCCGGCAGCGATTAGCATGTTGCAGCCAGTACTAGAAAAATTGCTGGCAAAATTACCGGATCGACGCTACCCAAGCGCGCAGGCATTTATTGATTCGCTGCGCGGGATGTTTATCCACGACGAGGCGCTGCGCCGACAAGTTACCTATTCGGGCACCTCGCAAGCTTGGTCTAGTCAACTCCGCGCCCTGGGTTTTGTGCTCGACACCGCGCAGAGTGAGGAAGTACGGCGCGCACAGGGGGAATTTTTGGGTGCGCACGCAGCCACGGTGCCCAGCCCTGCGGCAAGCAGCGCGCCGATTGCAAAGCCACGACCGACAAGTGCCGAGCGCAGTGCTGCGATTAGCGCCGCTTTGCTGGCCAAGAAATCACGGGTTCGCGTTGGCGAAACGCCGCAGCTTGATCGCCGCGCGAGCGTGAAGTCGCCAGAAACTGTCACGTCAGAAGTTCCGGCTGAGCCAAGCGAAACTCCACCTGTGGCAGCGCCCGCGAGCAGTGAAGCGCCCGTGGTTACATCGGTGGCCATGCCGCTCACAGCTCTAGCTCCGGTTTTAACTGCAATTCCTACGATAACCCCAAGCGCAGTGGCCGAAGCTATACCCACGCTTTCCTATACGTCGCCAGTAAGCACCCTATTTGCGAGTTCAGGCTTCCTGGTACCACGCCGAATGGTGCTTGTAGAAATTGCTTGTGCGGTGCTGCTGATCGCGGCATTTATTTTTTGGCCCAAAGCAAAAACACCAGAACCACAAGCCACGCTTCCGAGCGCTGTGGCACCGGTAGCAAAAGTTGAAATCAGTCCGCAGGGGACCGTGTTTAGCGACGTGTTAAAAGACGGAAGCGATGGCCCAGAAATGGTGGTGATTCCGGCCGGCACTTTTAATATGGGATCGCCTGAAACAGAGGCTGACCGTGGCCTCGATGAAGGTCCGCAACATCGCGTATCGATCACCGAATTTGCGCTCGGAAAAACCGAAGTTACGGTTAAGCAGTTTCAACAGTTTGTAACCGCGACTGGCTATTCCACGGATGCGGAAAAAAACGCCGGCAATAGTCAAGGTTGCGCAGCATTTAAAGCCGGAACGGTATTTGGCGACACCTCTAGCTACACCTGGAAGCAGCCAGGCTTTGAGCAAAGCCCTAATCACCCCGCCGTTTGCCTATCCTGGAATGATGCGCAAGCCTACGTTGCTTGGTTGGTGCTGGAAACCGGCAAGCGCTATCGATTGCCCAGCGAAGCCGAGCAGGAATATGCGATCCGAGCGGGTACGGCGACGCCATTTCCCTGGGGTGGTGAAGTAAATTTTGCCTGCAGCCACGCCAACGTCCTAGACCAAAGCTCGCTCGCGAAGCTCGCGGGTTTTCCAGCGGTCGAATGCGATGACGCATTTGTGCTTACCAGCCCGGTTGCAAGCTTTCAGGCCAATGCCTTCGGCGTGCACGACTTGGTCGGCAATGTCGTTGAGTGGACCGATGATTGCTCGAATGCAAACTATGACGGTGCGCCCATTGATGGCAGTGCCTGGGCCAGTGGCGACTGCAGCCGCCGCGTATTGAGCGGCGCAGGGTGGCTCGATACGCCAACGCATTTACGCTCGGCGTATCGTGGGCGCGGTGCGCTATCGTTTCGCAATATTGATACCGGCTTGCGCTTAGCACTCGGGTTTTGACGCCGCTGACCCCAGCAACTTACCTAATCCATGCCGTCGCGGTCACTATTAATAACAATTGAGTGGCAAGCTCGCGCATTCCTGTTCGCCGAATTTTCATAGATACTCAAGCTCGTAAGCCTCGGAAGGCTTCAAACTGGAGGGTACGATGCCGTTGAACGATTCTCAGCAGGGCCAAGTAGACAAGTTGACAGAAAAGTTCGATCTGCTGATGCAGGTGCAACTCGATACCGACGATTTTTCTGCTGACTGGGGCCATTGTGACCGTCTGGCAACCTATGTCGCACGGATGGTTAGTCATAATCGTGCCGATTCTTTGCAGTACGCCAACTTATTCTCGACGGCGTTCAATGAATTGCTAGAAACGGCGTTTCGCAACCACCATAAAGGCGGGCAGATTGCATGTACGGTTTCGCGGGCCGGTTCGATTGACCGCATCGAGCTGTCGATCCCCTGCGACGCGCCGCTCAGCGCGTTTTACATCAACGCGGTGGCGTCGCTGGCAAAAGCTGATTTTGTCGAATCCTACGTTAACGCCTTGCTGAGTGATGGCCCACTTGATTCACGGATCGGCCTGCTAGAGCTAGCGGTCGATTACAACGCACGCCTGTCGGTGCGACAAGACTCTGCAGCAATCGTCTGCTTAATCACCGAACTTACACTTGATACGCCGGTCGCCCAGGGGAATTAATAGCCATGACTTTTAGCGCCCGATTTGATGAAAACAATCAAGAACTGATACTGACCGGTGCCATGAGCCCGCGTCGGCCGCAGGACTTAACCGACTTCAGCACTTTGTTTCAGCAATGCGTGAAGCGCGTCGAGGGCACGCTCTATCTCAACGTGAAGCGCTTAGCGCGGCTGAATAACACGGCATTTCATGAAGTTGCTAGGCTGGTTAGCGCGGCTTGCGCTGAGCGCCCGAAACTACAAATTTCTGTGATTACCTCTAGCGTCGTGGGCTGGGCCGCACGCAAGTTTGGTCGACTGACTTTGATCAGCCCCAACGTCGTGGTCGAGGAATATGACAAGGCTTTTTATCCGGGCCAGGATGTCTTGGAAAACGGAGGCTTTATTCCAATACTGCGCACCCAAACCAAAATGACGTGGCGCCACGAAGAAGCGATTTTGCAGCGTCACGGCTTGAAAGCTGGCATGTCCGTTGCCGATGTTTGCTGCGGGATCGGTGATTTTGCCGTGTTGATGTACAAATCGTTTAATCCATCTAGGTTAGTCGCGATTGATCACGCCAAACCCAGCTTGGCCTATGCACGCAAGGTTGCCAACGATTTTGGCATCCGCGGTATCGAATACGTTTATGGCGACGCCGCTAATTTATTGTTTGACGACAATCAGTTTGACTTCGTTACCTGCCGTCATTCCTTGCAAGTGTTCGATCAACCCGCACTGATCCTGAAAGAGCTGTTTCGAATTTGTAAACCCGGCGGCACGGTTTACATTACGAATGAGAAAAACTCGCACTGTTTGGGCGAGCCCCGCGCAGAAACGATTCAATGGACCTACAACGAAGTTGCGCGGCTGTGGGCGCACTTCAGCATGGATATTGAGTTAGGCCCGAAAAGCCGACGATTTTTGCTGGACGCGGGTTTTGAGAACATCCATATGGAATCATTTATGTGCACCAATCTTGATGGCGGGGACCCACAAGATTTTGCCGACGTGATCCAAGCGTGGCAGGATGTTTACGCCGACAAGATGGCGGTTGAGCGCGGTGACAGCGCTGAATTTATTGCCCGCTTCAAACAAGGTTTCCAAGATCATATTTTTGCCGCCTTGCATCCGAAAGGCTATGCCGGTTGGCCAATTTGGGTCTCGTCTGGACGTAAACCAGCATGAGTGAGGAAGTTTCGAAATCGTGGCTGCAACGCATGACCTCCATGCCGATCAGCTTCCGCGCTAAATTCATCCTTCTGGTCGGCGCGGCGGTGCTGTTTGATTTGCTGCTCAGCGGCGGCGTAGCACTTTACAATGTGCGTCGCCTTTCAAACGATGCCACCACCGAGATCGAAGCGGGCTTAACCAAAGCGAATCAGGAGTATCTGCGCAACTATATTGAAACGACGGCGCTGCGTGCAGATTTGCTGCTGGATCAGGCCTTTTCCGAGGTCACTGCACTCGCTGGCACGATGCAAACCCTGATTGACCAACCCGGTGCCAAAGCCGCTATCGGCCAAGCGTTGTTAAAACAGCCGCATTTTGCCTCGCCCCTAGCGTTTGATAAGGCTGGCGGCTGGGCACAAAACGCACCTGGAAATACTTCCGTGGTCAGCGTTTGGGGCTATTTGCTGGATGCACAGAATCGCCCAAAACCAGAAGTCATGAACGAAGTCTTTGACAGCTCCGTTTTTGATCTTTTTGGCGGCAGTTCAATGCAAACTGGCGCAAAAAAACTACAAATGTATTACGTAGGGCCCAAAAACCTGCCAATTATGCGTACCACGCCCTACTCTGAGCAGGCGCAAACCTTCGACAAGCTCTACCCAGGACACAACGTCGCAAACTTTTGGGACTTTTTCTTTCCGGGTGTTTATGAAGGCTGGCAGGGCTGGATTAAAGACCCGGCAGCACGCCCGGTCGCGAATGACATCACTACCACCGCACCCTATATTGACGCTATTACCGGTGCGCTCATCGTGAGTTATTTTCACCCACTTTGGACGCAGGATCGCTCCGACGTTGCGGGCATGGTCGCCGCCGACGTCACCCTAGATCAGCTTGCCGGGATCGTCGAAAACGTCAAGTTAGCCGAAACTGGCTTTGGCTTTTTGGTGATGTCCAACGGCAATGTGCTGGCGATCAACTCAGCCGGTGAGAAAGTCCTGGGCTTAACGATTGCCAACGCGCTTGACAGCAGTGGCGTCACCGGCCTCAATCGTTCACTGAAAGTTTCCAGTCAGCAAACGGTTGCAAGCTTGACCTTGCCAAGCAACGACGAAACCTCGTTGGTGCATATCAATTTGACCAACAATGGCGCAGCGGTACCCCATACCGTGGTGCTGCGTCGCTTAAAAACGGCGAATCTTTGGAATGGCAAAGACGGTATCGTGGCCGAAAATCTAACGCTCGGTTTTGTCGTTCCGGATCACGAAATTTTCGCGTCCTTGACCGCTGCGCAAGCCAAGATCACGCTCGCCACAAAACGAATTATGGCCTGGCAAGTCGCTACGTTGATCTTGAGCATGATCATCGTCTTAGTCGCTGTCGTTGGCATTTCCAAGCGCATAACCGCCGGCTTAAGTGCACTTGCTGAAGCGGCGCGGCGTATGTCGAACAAAGACTACGGCGTGCGCGTGACGATTCCGACGCGCGACGAGGTCGGCCAAGTCGGCGTCGCGTTCAATTTGATGGCCGAGCAAATTCGCTTCCACGCCGAGCATCTCGAACAGCTCGTCGATGCGCGCACCCACGAATTGGGTGAGGCGAATAAAGAAATCTTGGTACTGAACGAACAATTAAAAGGTGAAAACTCGCGTTTAGGCGCCGAGTTAGACGTTGCCCGTCGAGTGCAAATGATGGTGCTGCCGAAGCCGGGTGAGTTAGGCTCGATCCCACATCTTGAGATCGCAAGTTTCATCGAGCCCGCAGATGAAGTGGGTGGCGATTATTATGACGTGCTGCAGGCCGGTAACCGCCTCAAAATCGGCATTGGCGATGTGACCGGGCATGGTCTGGAAAGCGGCGTGCTAATGCTGATGGTGCAGTCGGTTGCGCGCGCGCTGCAAGAACAGGGCGAAAACGATCCGAAAGTGTTCCTGGAAGTGCTGAATCGTGCGATCTACAAAAACATTGAGCGCACCGAATCCGGCAACTCATTGACTTTGGCCTTCATAGATTACGCAGATGAAAAAGCGACGTTGACCGGGCAGCATGAAGAAGTGCTGGTCATTCGCAAGAACGGTGATATCGAGCGTATAGACACTGCTGATTTGGGCTTCCCGGTTGGCTTAGAGCCGGATATTTCAGACTTTATCGCCTCGCATGAATTCAAATTCGAGTCTGGCGATGTGATTATTTTGCACACCGATGGCATTACAGAAGCGGAAAACCCACAAAACGAGCTGTTCGGCGTAGAGCGGCTTTATGCAAGCGCCTATCGCCTGCGACTGGGTAGTGCGGCGGAAATTGTGCAGGGCATTATTGCGGACCTGATGGAACATATCGGGACACAGAAAATCTTCGACGACATAACGCTCGTCGTTATGCGACACAGGTGAAATTATGATTTCTCACTACGGCATTATCCCACCCGAGCGCGTAGAAAACGTTGCCGTCACCCGGCTGATACTGCGGGACGGTGCGCTGGAACTGCGCTGGTTTCACTGTAGCGAAACCGCAGAATTCTTAGGCGACTACTTTTCCGTGCAGGCGCGCGTCGCCAAGTTAAATAGCCGTGATGCGCAGCACAGCATTGGCTATATGGCGAATGAAATTCTTGAAAACGCGGTCAAATTTCGTGCGCTTGGTCTGGGTGACATTGAAATCGAAGCCACGCTGCAAGCTAATGCCTTTGAGATGCAAGTCATGCATTTTGTCGAAGCCAGCGTTGGCGAACGATTCCAAGCGCTACTGATCGAACTACTCAAACGCGACCCAGGTGAGCTGCTTATTGAGCGCATCGAAGCCAATGCTGCGGATAGCTCAAGCGGTGGCTCTGGCCTGGGAATCCTAACGCTGATGAGCGATTACGGTGCCAGCCTGGGCTGGAGTTTCGCGCAGGAAGTACCGGGTGCACCGATGCGCTTGAGTATCTATGCAACGCTCACACTGGTCTAGTTCCAGTCTCAAACTTAAAAGAAGGCCGGAAATGGAAATCAAGACAAGTGAATATCGGGTTTGGGTTGAAGGCGCTACGGTGTACTTTGAAGGCACCATGCGGCTATCAAGCAACGACGCCTACGCGCCGATCCAAGAAATTATGGCTAAGGTACTGGCCACCGCACCACCAGCCGTTACGCTAGATTTAACCGGGCTCGAGTTTCTAAATAGCTCCGGCATAAACTTATTCGCCAAATTCACCATCGAAGTGCGCAAGCTCGCCCATACGGGTTTGGCGGTTCGGGGGTCAAGCCGCATCCCTTGGCAGTCGAAATCCTTGCCGAATTTGAAGAAGTTGTATCCGGCGTTGGATTTGGCGATTTCTTAACGGCAATAAGGCCATCCCGAAACTTCAGGTCTTGTGATCGTCTTTGCGTTGATGGACTTTAGCTAACGGGTTGACATTTTCGGGTGCCATTCAAACTGATGGATCGTCATCCCCAAATGTTTTAGTCGGGGATCTAGCCGCACTTGCGCAAAGTACAGCGAATTGCAATGAGCTCTCTGGATTCCCGCCAAAAGCACGCGGGAATGACGAACTCAGTGCGCCGTCGCCCATTAAATTCGAATCAGCAAAAACTGCCGAGATTCCCCTCCAGTTTGAATCGCACCCGACATTTTCTATTCGCACTTTTATCGCAACCCGATGCGCTAAACTTTGCGCTCAACTTTTATTTGGTTTGCTCATGACGCGCTTTGTTATCACTTTTGGCATTTTACTTGTCAGTCTATTTGTATTTTATTTGTTGCCCTGGGGCCAGGACTATATGTCTACCCCGATCACCAGCGCGGTGGCGAAAGTATCAGCAACGCTGATGATGCTGTTTGATGAAACCGTCGTTGCACAGGGTATTTCGATATTCGACAAAGCCACGGGTCAGGGCATTCAAGTTGTGGCAGGTTGCAACGGCATGGAGGCGGTGATTATTTTATTTGCCTCTGTATTTGCCTTCCCGGCAACTTTTCAGCAAAAGTGCGTGGGGTTTGTCGCAGGTTTTTTTGCGATTCATGCACTCAATGTTGTTCGCATTATCAGCCTTTACTACCTTGCTATCTATAGCATGACGTGGTTTGAGTGGTTCCATTTGTATGTCTGGCAAATGTTGATCATTTTGGACGCACTGGTCGTTTGGCTGCTTTGGCTGCGTTGGATCAATAAAGGCAAAGCAAACCGCAATGCGCCGCAAACGCGCAACAAGCCCGACTCTGTAGTGGCAAACGCCACAAGTTAATGCGCGTTTTGATCGCTGGTGCGGGTGATTTAGGCACCTTTGTGGCACATTTGTTGCGCGAACAAGGGGCATCGGTAGTTGCTTTTACGCGCAGCGGTAGCGGCAATAGCGTAGGTGCGGATTTATCGAATGCAGCTGAGATTGCACCGCTGATCGCAGGCGCTGACACCATTATTTTCACCGCAGCACCCGGTGAACGCAGCGAACTCGCCTATCGCGCGCTATTTATTGCTGGCTTACAAAATATTCTTCAGACGCGCCAGCAACAGGCGTTGCTATTTTGTTCCAGCACGGCCGCTTATGGTCAAGATGACGGCTCGTGGGTGGATGAGGCTACGCCAGCCCAACCGAGCGCTTTTAACGGTCGCATCCTGGTGAAGGCAGAAACGTTACTGCGCCCTGGCGATATCGCGCTGCGTTTGGGCGGAATTTATGGGCCTCGCTTTGCGCGCGAAGGGCAAAATTCAGTGCGTGATTTTGCGCGCCGACAGGCGCTTTCAGGGGCGCAACCACTGGCGCAGCATTGGACGAATCGCATCCATATCGCTGATGCTGCTCGCGCAATTGTATTTGCGCTGGGCTTGCAACGTCCGCCGCTGCAGCTCAACTTAGTGGACAACGAACCCTGCACCCAGCAAGCGCTTTATGATTCCCAGCGAATTGCGGCCGGCCTTGAACCCGTTGCGCCGATTCTTGCCGCCGCAACCGGCAAGCGCGTCGCCAACACTCTACTGCGCCAGCTCGGTTTTTCTTGCCAGTATCCTAGCTATCGCGAAGGCTATGCGTCGATGCCGAGCGCTCGATGAAAGTGGGTATCGCGCTTACGCTGGGACTCGTTTTTGCCTATGCAGGATGCTCCAGCACGGGGCCACGCCGGCATTCCGCATATGTCTACAGGCCGACGCAGCAAAACGAGCAGCCACAACAGGAACCAGCAGGGGCATCGGCGAATGCGGTCGCGTTTCGTGCACTAAGTTTGGTCGGCACGCCTTATCTTTACGGCGGCGAATCACCGCAAACCGGTTTTGATTGTTCTGGCTTTGTCCGCTTTATCTATCGGGATGCGCTCGGCGTGGTATTGGCGCGCACCGCGCAGGCGCAGTCAACTTACGGCCGCATGCTTCGACAACATAACAATTTACGCCTCGGTGATTTGGTGTTTTTCAGCGAAGGATCAACGATTTTCCACGTCGGCCTGTATGTTGGCGAAGGTCGCTTCGTACATGCGCCACGCAGCGGCAAAAACGTCCAGCTCTCGACATTAAGCAGCGGCTATTGGGCAGAACGCTTCGTTCTAGCCCGGCGCGTGCTGTGATCACACGAAGCAAATTACACTTGACTAGCAGCCTTGCTAGACTCAGCCCCACCGCACCCTAACTTACCCGGAATGATCCAATGAAAAAAGCCGTATACAACCAACGTGGCCCGTCGCCAGCAGAGTTCATTGACGCCGTTGATTTCGAACTCGCGCCGTTGCTGAGCGGGCAAGTGCTGATTCGAGTACTTGCTGCACCAATCAACCCCTCGGATGTGCTGACTTTGACTGGGCAATACGGGCAACTGCCGCCGCTACCGGCGGTGGGTGGCAATGAAGGCGTCGGTAAAGTCGTGCAGCTAGGCCCCGATGTCAAATCGCCCGCGATTGGCCAAACGGTATTACTGCCGGTGGGCAGCGGCACCTGGGCTAGTCATGTGGTGGCTGAGGCAAAACGGCTGATGCCCTTGCCGAACGAGGCTGATCCACAGCAACTGGCGATGATGACGGTCAACCCACCGACGGCATCGTTGATGCTTTCTGAATTTGTCGACTTGGCGCCGGGCGAATGGGTGATTCAAAACGCCGCCAACTCCGGCGTCGGCGCGTACTTAATTCAGCTGGCAAAAATTCGCGGCTTAAAAACCGTCAATATCGTGCGACGGGAATCCGCCGTTGCCGGCGTGTTGGCCTTAGGTGGCGATGTCGTACTGGTTGAGGGCAGTGGCGGGTTGGCAAAGCGGGTAACGGAGGCCACGGGCGGTGCGGCGATTCGCTTGGGCATCGACGCGGTGGGTGGAAAATCCACTGATTATTTGGCGACCTGTCTTGCGCAAGGCGGCACCTTAGTCAATTACGGCATGATGAGCGGCGAGCCGTGTACTGTTTCACCGGCGTCATTTGTGTTTCGCGACATTACCTTACGCGGCTTCTGGCTAGCTTTTTGGTTTCGCAACGCCACGCCTGCGCAACAAATGGCCGTTTTTGGCGAAGTCGCGCAGCTCATCGCCACCGGAAAGTTACATACCCGCATTCAAGCGACCTTCGACGTCAGCGAAATTAAACAAGCGGTGGCTGAAGCGGCAA
>JANNYA010000171.1:0-27284 GCA_031409855.1 Rhodanobacteraceae bacterium
GCGCTTTTTGGTGCGTACTGTCGCGCAGTTCGAAAGTACCGAGGCCATGGGCGAACTGGTGGTGGCAACCCGGCCGAACGCCGATGGGCTAAATGTGCCGGTGCGCTTGAACGAAGTCGCCACCGTGCTCAAGGGCAGTAAAGAGCGCGAAGCGATCATTCGTATTGATGGGCGCGAGGCGGTCGAAATTGCTGTTTATAAAGAAGGGGATGCGAATACCGTGGCCGTTGCGGCAGCGGTGCAGGCGGTTTTGCGACGCATCGATAAAAATTATGACCTAAGTGCAAGTGAAATTGCGGCAAACAAAGCGCGCGCGGCAAGTGACCCTAAAAAAGTCGAAGACCGTAGTCAGCTTCCCGATGGTGCGAAGCTCACCAAGATCGAAGATCAATCGCGCTTCATTAAAAGCTCGATTAACGAGGTCATCGAGGCCGCTGTTTTCGGCGGCATTCTATCGGTGCTGATTATTTTTCTATTTCTAGGCGACGGCTGGGCGACGGTAGTGATTTCATTGTCCTTGCCGGTATCGATTATTGCCTCATTCTTTTTTATGCAGCAGTTTGGCATTACTCTGAATGTGATGAGCTTGGGCGGGATCGCACTTGCAACCGGCATGGTGGTGGATAACGCGATTGTGGTGTTAGAAAATATCAATCGACTGCGCGACAAAGGTTTAGGCGTGGTTGAAGCGACAGTTCAGGGTACTAGCGAGGTTGGCATGGCGATTACCGCCTCGACGCTGACCCATATCGCGGTGTTTTTACCGCTGGTGTTTGTGCAAGGCATTGCCGGCCAGCTATTTCGCGATCAGGCGCTGACCGTGACCTTTGCGATGATTATTTCTTTGTTCGTTGCGATCACCTTGATCCCGATGTTGGCATCCCTGCAAGGCGAGTCCAAAGGCCGCTTTACCGACGATCAAGAGGCGGCGCGGAGTGAAGTCAAACGCAGCGGAATCAGCCGGTTTTTTGGCACAATTTTCTACATTCTTACGGAAATTCCACGGGCGTTTGGACGCGGTATCGCGGGCCTGCTTTCGTATCCGGCGAAAGTCGTGATGTACTCGTTTTCGGCGCTCGAGCGCTTTTACATCACACTGTTGCGCGGCTCACTCAATAATCCGCTGCCGGTGTTATTGATCGGCATTGTCAGCTTCGTTAGCGCGCTGTATCTGGTGCCTAAATTAGGTGTGGAATTGATCCCCGAGTTTGCCCAGGGCCGCCTGCAGCTGGATATCAAGCTGCCACCCGGCACGCCGCTAGCACAAACCGATGCGCGCATGCAGGCATTGCAAGTAGCGGGCAAGGGCGCTGCAAATGTGGATAGTTTGTACGCCACCAGCGGTTCCGGTACGCGCCTAGATGCCAGCCCCACTGATTCCGGCGAGAACGTCGCACGTATGATGATTCAAATGCCGCTCAACACGCCGCGCAGTGCTGAGCCAATCATTACCGAGGAATTTCGCGCACTTACCGCAAAAATCCCCGGTGCGGACGCAAAATTTTCCCGGCCCCAACTATTTTCCTTTGCTACGCCGCTGGAGGTTGAAATCATCGGCGATGACTTGGACGCTTTGAAAACCAGCTCGGACGCGTTCGCAAAAATCATGCGCGCGGATCCGTTGTTCGTTGACGTGAAAAGCTCGCTTGAGCAGGGCGCGCCCGAAGTCCGGCTGTATTTTGATCAAGATAAAGTTGCGGCGCTGGGCCTAACCACGCGCGAAGTGGCCGATCAAGTGGTGCGGCAAGTGCGCGGTGAAGTAGCGACGCGCTATTCCTTGCGTGATCGCAAAATTGATGTTTTGGTGCGGGCTCGCGAATTAGATCGTGATTCGTTGGACGCGGTGAAGCGCATCATTATCAATCCAACCAGCGCGAAGCCCTCGACTTTGGAATCAGTGGCACGCGTTGAGATTACCGAAGGCCCGGCGGAAATACGCCGCAACGATCAAGAGCGAGTCGCCGTGATCAGTGCCACGGTGGTGGGTGCTGATTTAGGTGCGGGTGCCGAGCGGGCGCGGCAGTTATTGGCCAGCATGAGTTTGCCGGTGAACATGATTGGCAAAGTGGCCGGGCAAAGCTCAGATATGCAGGCGTCGTTCAATTCTTTGTTGATTGCGCTGACACTGGCAATTTTCTTGGTGTATTTGGTAATGGCCTCGCAGTTTGAGTCTTTATTACACCCGTTTTTAATCTTGTTTTCGGTGCCGCTGGCCTTGGTGGGCGCGGTGTATGCGCTGTATTTGACTCAGACGACGCTGAGCGTGATTGTCTTTATCGGACTCATCATGTTGGTGGGCATTGTCGTCAGTAATGCGATTGTCTTGATTGACCGCGTGAACCAATTGCGTGCGGGTGGCATGCCGAAATACGAGGCATTGATTCAAGGCGGCCTGACCCGGCTGCGTCCGATTGTGATGACCACCTTGACCACCTTGGTTGGTTTCTTGCCGATGGCTCTAGGCACCGGCGAAGGTGCGGAATTGCGCGCACCGCTGGCGATTACCGTGATTGGCGGGCTGACCTTCTCAACGCTGTTGACCCTGATTGTGGTGCCGGTGCTGTATCAGTTGATTGATCGCCGCGCCAGTTTGCCCGCGCACATGCTCAAGCATGTGCAGGCGGCGGAGTAAGTTATGACGTTAGCCGAACTCTCGCTAAAACGCCCAGTCACAGCGATTATGATTTTCATCAGCTTTTTCGTGTTCGGTATTTTTAGCGCACGACTGTTAAAGCTGGAGTTTTTCCCGGAAGTTGACGCACCTTTTATTTTGGTCAACGTGCCCTATCCGGGGGCATCACCGCGCGAAGTTGAGCGCGATATCGTGCGCCCGATTGAGGCGCAGCTGGCTACGATTAGCGGCATCGAAAATCTTTATGCGCAAGCAAACGAAAATGGCGCATCGTTCTTTATGATTTTTGACTTCAACAAAAATCTGAAGCTGAAAGTGGCCGAGGTGCGCGAAAAAGTCGATGCGGCGCGCGCGGATCTGCCTAACGATGTGCAGCGCATCTTCGTGCAAAAATTTTCATCGAGTGATCAGGCGTCGATCACCATCCGCTTGACCTCCAACGGCCGTGACTTAAGCCGATCCTATGATTTTCTGGATCGCAAGCTCAAGCGCCCGCTGGAGCGTATTCCAGGCGTTGCCAGCGTCAGTATTGCCGGGGTCGAACCCTCAGAAGTTGAAATATCGTTACTGCCTGAGCGCATTGCCTCGTTTAATGTCGATTTGAACCAGCTAGCGCAAAAGCTGGCAAGCAGCAATTTTTCGGTGTCGGCTGGATTAATTCACGATGCAGGTCAGCGTTTTCGCGTGCAGCCCGTGGGCGAATTGAATACGCTGGAAGAAATTGGCGCGCTGCAGGTGACGGATGCGGGCGTTCGGCTGCGCGATATTGCGGAAATTCGCTTAAAAGCGCAAAAGACCGACGCGATTCGCATTTTGGATGGCATTTACGCGGTGGGTGTTGATGTCAACCGCGAGCGCAGCTCAAACTTGGTCGAGGTTTGTCGCTTGGTAATGTTGGAAATTAATCGCATCAGCAAGGAATTGCCGGGTGTGAATTTAATTGTGGTGGAAGATTTAGGGCAGGGCGTGGAAAGCTCGCTTGGTGAGCTAGTCAAATCAGGCTGGGAAGGTGCGCTGTTTTCGCTGCTGGTGCTGTATTTCTTTTTGCGCCATTGGCCCAGCACCCTGATGGTGTCCTTAGCAGTGCCTATTTGCCTGACGATGACGCTGGGCGCGATGTATTTCATCGGTTTGACACTGAACATTTTGACGATGATGGGGCTTTTGCTGGGCGTCGGCATGCTGGTCGATAACGCGGTGGTGGTGGTGGAAAGCATCTATCAAGAGCGCGAAAAAAATCCCGGCGATTCACGCGCAAGCGCCATTGAAGGGACGCGCAAGGTGCAGTTGGCGGTCAGTGCCGGTACGCTCACTTCAATTATTGTGTTTTTGCCGAATGTCTTTGGCAGCACTACGCAAGTCGGTATTTTTCTGTATTACGTTGCAATTCCTTTGACGATTGCGCTGCTGTGCTCCTGGTTGGTCAGCGTCAGCATTATCCCCATGCTTGCCGCCCGGGTGCAGCCGCCAAAAGGCTTGAGCCAAATTAAAGTGGTTGAGCGCTGGAAAGAAAGCTATGCCCGGCTTTTGCGTTGGACGCTTTCGCATCGCTGGAAAACCGTGGCAGCGATGGTTTTGGTTGTTGCCAGCACTGCGATCCCGCTGCAGTTCATCACGTTCGATTTTTTCAAAGGCTCAGTAGATCGAACCTTTCGCGCGAATTGGCAGATTGAAGGCAACTATCCGCTGCCGGAATTGGAGAAAGCGGCGCGCGAATTTGAGCAATTTTTATTGAAGAACAAAACCGAGTTTGAAATTGAGAATGTCTATACCTACATCGGTGATCAAGGGATGGGCACACGGATACAAATGATTGACGAAGCAAAGGGCAAATTAACGCCGGTTGAGGTGCAGGAAATCATCCGCAAAGCGATGCCGCTGTTTGCGATTGGGAAGCCCAACTTTGGCGACGGCGGTGGCTTTGGCGGCGGCGGCAGCAATAACGATGATGCCATTGAGCTACAAATTGCCGGTGACTCCAGTGAAGTATTGGGGGCGCTATCGCAGGATGTGGTGCGCTTTTTGCAGGCGAAAGTGCCGGAGCTAAAGGACGTGCGCAGCGATTTGGGCAACGATCAAAAGGAAATTCGCATCCAAATTGACCGTGCGCGCGCGGCAAGCTTGGGTTTTAGTGCGCAACAAATTGCCAGCACCGTGCAGGTGGCTATGCGCGGCTCGCCGTTGCGCGAATTCCGCACGGACAATGGTGAAGTGCCGATGTGGTTGCGCTTCAAAGATTCTGAAACCATTTCCTTAGATACGCTAAAACAAGTGCGCATGACCCGCCCAGACGGTGAAAGTGTGCCGCTAGATGCCTTAGTCACGATCAGCAACGCGCCCGGCCCTTTGGCAATCAATCGTCAAGATGGCCGCACCAGCGTGTCGATTCGTGCCACCAAGGGCGAAGGCGCTTCCTTGGATGAGCTGCGCAAAAAAATTGATAACGCGATCAAAGGCTTTCCATTTCCGCCCGGATACGGGCTGAACTATGGTGGGAATTTTGAGAACCAAGCGAAAGCCGGTGCTGAAATGGTGTTCAATTTGCTGCTGGCGCTGGTGCTGATTTATATGGTGATGGCGGCGCTTTTTGAAAGCTATCTGTATCCACTTTCGATCCTGACCAGTGTGGTGTTTTCAATCACTGGCGTGTTTTGGACTTTTCTGATCTGGCCAACAAACTTCTCAGTCATGGCTTTCATCGGCATTATGATTTTGATGGGTGTGGTGGTAAATAACGGCATTGTTCTGATCGAGCATGTCAATAACTTACGTCGGGAAGGTGTGGAGCGTGCCGAAGCGCTGATACTGGGCGGTAAAGAACGCCTGCGCCCAATCCTAATTACCACCGCATGTACGGTCATGGGTCTTGGGCCGCTTTGCTTTGGCACCACCAGCATCGGCGGCGGCGGCGATGGCCCGCCGTATTTCCCAATGGCGCGTGCAATTGCGGGTGGATTGATCTTTTCGACTGCGGTCAGTTTGGTGGTTTTGCCGACGATGTATGCGATTTTTGATGACTTGGGCCGCTGGATGCGTAGCGTGCGGGCGGGCAAGCAGGCGGGAAAGCTAGAGACTAAGATCGCACAAACTTCCTCTTGATACCGCCAGCAACATGGAAAACAACGTTTTACAAGTGCTCGTGTTAGGTGGATATGGCTTGTTCGGCCGCCATATCTGCATGGGCTTGCGCCGATTGAACCTGCAACATTCGCGGCCCATTGAAGTTTGGATTGCCGGGCGCAGTAGCGATAAAGCGCAGGCCTGTTTAAACGAAATTTTGACGCTGCCAAGCGTCGCTCCGCAATCCTGGCACGCGATTGCGCTGGACCACGAACACGCTGATTTAGCCGTGCAGCTTGCTAACCTGCGCGTTGATTTGGTGATACACAGCGCCGGGCCTTTTCAAGCGCAGCGTTACCATGTTGCTGCGGCAGCGATTGCGTGCGGCGCAAACTATGTGGATTTGGCCGATTCGCGCGCTTTTGTCAGCGGCATTAGCGCACTGGATGCTGGCGCGCGTGCGGCCAATGTTGTGGTGCTCAGTGGTGCCAGTAGCGTGCCGGCGATTAGCTCCGCCGTCGTTGATGCCTTGGCACCAGGGTTTGCGCAGATCGATACCATTGACGTTGGCATTAGCCCTGGTAACCGCACCGAACGCGGCTTAGCCACGGTCGCGGCGATCTTGAGCTATGTCGGCGAGCCTATCCCCAATTGGCGCAACGGTCGTTGGATTCAAGTGCGGGGCTGGTTGGGCTTACGCCGCTTTAAGTATCCTGAGCCGGCCGGCACACGTTGGCTGGCCGATTGCGACGTGCCGGATGTGAGCTTGCTTGCCGCGCATATTCCCGGCGTGCATAACGTGCGTTTTGGCGCCGGGCTAGAGCAGCCGCTGCTACATTTTGGCCTGTATGCGCTGGCGATTTTGCGGCGATTTCGCTTATTGCCGAATTTAGTACGGTTTGCCAAACCACTGCAGCGCGCCAGCACCTGGCTGCAAAATTTGGGCAGCGATGTTGGTGCTATGCATGTAAAGCTGCACGGCACCAAACACGATGGCAGCCCGCATGCAGAGACCTGGACGCTCGCGGCAACCAATGGCAGTGGGCCAAACGTGCCCGCCACACCCGCAGTCACATTCGTGCGGGAAATGGCTGAAGGCGTAAATCACCGCAGCGGTGCTCGGCCGTGCGTGGGTGAGTTTAGTTTGGTGGCGCTGGAACAGCAGTGGCGGGCGTTGCCGATTCGGCTGGCGCTGGAGTGATTCTTTAAGCGCCAACGGCGCGAACCATTAAACCAAATACTTCTTAAAATGCGCCACGGTGCGCGTCCAAGAAAGCGCTGCTGCGGCTTTGTCATAGCGCGGCGTCGAATTGTTATGAAAGCCATGCTGGGTGCCAGCATAGGTTTGAATTTCGTAGCGAATTTTCGCTGCCTTGAGGGCGGCTTCGTAAGCAGGGTAGGTGGCATTGACGCGCTCGTCGGCGCCGGCCAAATGTACGAGCAGCGCGGCCTTGATTTTGCTGACTTGCGCGGTTTCAGCTGCCACACCGTAGTACGGGGCGGCGGCTAGTAATTTATCGCCCATGGCAGTTGCTAGGTAATTAACGAATCCGCCGCCAAAGCAAAAGCCAGTGGCACCCAGCTTGCCGGTTGATAACTTGTGCGCGCGTAAAAATTCCGCGCTGTTGACTAGATCGGTACGCAGTTTGGCTTGGTCCAGATTACCCTGCAAGGTGCGCCCATCGTCATCATTGCCTGGATAGCCCCCAACCGGATACAGCCCATCGGGTGCCAGTGCCAAGAAGCCATCAACGGCGGCGCGGCGCGCGACATCTTCTATGTAGGGATTCAGCCCGCGGTTTTCATGCACGATCAAGACCGCTGGAAATGGCCCAGTGCCGGCTGGCTGCACTAGATAGCCGCGCATGGTGCCGGAATTGCCGGCTGGGGATGGATAGTTGACGTAGTTTGCTTTGATACGCGTGTCGGTAAAATCAATCATTTGCGCCTGTGCGTAGCGCGGCAACAGCGCCTGGGCCATCGCTAGTCCAGTGCCCACTGCGACGGTAAGGCTGGCAGCGCGGCTTAGGAATTCGCGCCGATCAAATTTCCCATGGCAATATTCGTCGTAAAGATCGAACACGCGTTGGTCAATTTCCAATTGCGTAATACCGCCAGCCGGTGTTAATTCTGAAATTTGCGTTGCATCTTGTGGCTTGATCAAAGTGCTTACTCCATCTGGTGCGGCTAAAATTACGGATTGCTAAAATTGGGCTGAGCCTTGTTCCGTTCGGGCTGAGCCTGTCGAAGCCTTACCCTTCGACAAGCTCAGGGCGAACGACATATTTAGGATCGAGCAAGATTTGTAAGTAAAATCTACCGCAACTTTGATGCACGTAACGTCAAGATATTTGGCGGTGTGCTAAAGCTGTCCGAGCGTGAATTAGCCCAGAACACTTTGAACGCTGGGTGTTCCGGTGTCGCGCCCAATAACTCGCCCGGCTGCACAAAATTGTGTAGCGCCGCAAGCGAGCGCACTTCGGTGGAGCTGACCCGGCGAATCACATGTTCCGGGCCGATTTCACCCGGGTGCTCAAGGCCGGCGGCGGCGACCAATTCTTTCAGCGCTTTCAACGTGTTTTGGTGAAATTGATAGACGCGCTCGGACTTATCCGGCACGACCAGCGCGCGCTGGCGCAATTTATCTTGGGTGGTGACGCCGGTGGGGCATTTACCGGTATGACAGGCCTGCGCTTGGATGCAGCCGAGCGAAAACATGAAGCCGCGCGCGCTGTTGCACCAGTCCGCACCCAACGCCATAGCGCGAGTAACATCAAAGGCGGTGATGATTTTGCCGCTGGCACCGAGTTTGATTTGCTTACGCAGATTTAAACCCACGAGCGTGTTGTGGACGAGCAATAAGCCTTCGCGCAAGGGCGCGCCGACGTGATCGGTAAATTCTAGTGGCGCGGCACCCGTGCCGCCTTCGCCACCGTCTACCACAATAAAATCCGGCAAAATGCCAGTTTCGACCATGGCTTTCGCGATACCAAACCATTCCCACGGGTGGCCGATGCACAGTTTAAAGCCGGTCGGTTTGCCGCCGGAAAGCGTGCGTAATTTAGCGACAAATTGCAGCAGCCCAATCGGTGTCGAAAACGCCGAATGCTTTGCGGGTGAAATGCAGTCTTCACCCACCATTACACCGCGCGCCTCGGCAATTTCCGGCGTTACCTTGGCTCCTGGAAGCACGCCGCCGTGGCCGGGCTTGGCACCTTGGCTGAGCTTGATTTCGATCATGCGCACGGTTTCGCTGGTGGCGTTTTTCGTGAACATTTCTTCGTTAAAGCTGCCATCGCGGTTGCGGCAGCCAAAGTAGCCGCTGCCGATTTCCCAGACCAAGTCACCGCCGGGTTCGCGGTGATAGCGTGAAATGGAGCCCTCACCGGTATCGTGGAAGAATCTGCCTTTCTTGGCACCCGTGTTTAACGCCATGATCGCATTCGCACTAAGTGCGCCGAAGCTCATCGCCGAGATATTGAAAACGCTTGCCGAATAGGGTTTCGTGCACGCAGCGCCGCCGACTTCGACGCGAAAGTCGTGGTTTTTCAAATCGCTGGGCGCGACGGAGTGATTGATCCACTCATATTGGGCGGCGTAAACGTCAATTTGTGTGCCGAATGCGCGTTTGTCGACGGCACCTTTGGCGCGCTGATACACGATGGCGCGCTGTTGGCGCGAAAACGGTATTTCTTCCGTGTCATTTTCCAAGAAATACTGCCGAATTTCAGGGCGTATCTCTTCAAACAGGAAGCGAAAATGCGAAAGGATCGGGTAGTTGCGCCGTATCGACTGGCGAGTTTGCGTTACATCGTTGATGCCAACGGCACTTAATAAGCCAAAGGCCGCTGCTGCGAGCCAAAACGCCCAACCGCCGATGTACAGTGCGCCTGCGATCGCCGCCAACGTCAATACAATGACCGCAATCAAGACCAAATAACGCGCCATATCTACCCCTTGAGTAAAACGAAAAGTTTTAAATGCGGCTTGATTGTGCGCTAGCACGTGCGAAAAATGAAACCGTCCTGTACATGAGGCAACGCACTTAACCGCACTGTTTTACAGGGTCGTAAACAACGTGTTGACCAAAAGATATGTGGACACGTAAACTGTGTTGAATATTTAAAAAGGGAATCGACATGAACTTGACACTCGCCGTTGACGATCAATCCACCGAGCGTGCGCGTGCAGCAGCGCTTGCAATGGGTACTAGCCTGAATCAATTTCTTCGTGACCAAATTGACCGACTTGCAGGCATCGATCAACGCAGTGGCGAGCATGAGTTGTTTGAGGCGCGCTGTTTACAGGGCGGCGGCCGTTTAGCTGGATGGAAGTTTGATCGCAATGAGGCGAATGAGCGTGGCTAGCTTTATTGACTCGAACGTTCTTGTTTACGCTGAGGCAAATGACTTGCCGGACAAACAACGGCGCGCTTTGACACTGCTTCGCACCCTGAAATTGGCGGGAACGGGGATAATTTCTACGCAGGTATTACAAGAATATTGCAATGTTGGGCTGCGTAAATTGGGCCTAGGCAGCAACCATATTCGAATGCAATTGCGTGCGCATGAGCAGTTTGAGGTAATCCAAATCACGCGAGAAATCATTCATGGCGCTCTCGATTTGCAGCAGACGCGAAGCTTATCGTTCTACGACGCGCTAATCGTGCAAGCGGCGATAGTAAGCGGGTGCAGCGTGCTTTACAGCGAAGATATGAATGCGGGCGAAGTTGTCCACGGCGTCAAAATTGTGAATCCGTTTTTGTAATTGCGCAACTGCAAGCAAGTGACTATTCGCGCCAGGCGCGCGCGCCTAGGAAAATGAGACGCAACTGACGCACAAAGCGTTCCACCCACTCAGTCTCAAGCTTCGGCTGATTTTTTGGTAAATCCAGTAGCTCACTGGCGGCAAACATCATCGTAGCGACCACGAGCGTGCAGGTCATTTCAAGCGCCTGACTTGAGAGCCCCGGCATTAAACCGGCCTGGCGCGAATCCAGCGCCATTTCGTGGCTAAAATGCAGCTCTTCGCGACGAACCGCGGCACGCAAAATCGGCGAGCCGCCGCTACGTTCGGTGACTACAAACAAGAAGTGCGCGCGGTGTTCTTCGATAAATTGCCGATAAATTTTGACCGAGGTCAGCAACATCGCAGTCGGCGGTAGGCCGGTTCGGCGCACGTCGCGCAACAGGCGGCGCAGCATGACGCCGCTTTCTTCCACGAGCGCTAAACCTAGCTCATCGACGTTGGCAAAATGCCGATAAAACGTCGCTGGCACGACACCCGCGCGTGCGGTGATCTCACGCAGGCTCAAGGCGCCAAAGCCACGGCCCTCGCTCATCAACTCTAGCGCTGCTGAAAGCAAGGCCGAACGCGTGCGCAATTTTCGCTCAGTGCGATTGAGCAGCGGCGCGGTTTCTGGCGCTAGTGCGATGTTCGACAAGTCCGGGCTCTCGATTAGATTTAGCTGGAGGGAGTATAGAGGCTGAGTGGGCTTGTAATGGTTTTGTCATTAAGTGGGAACGTTTGCTTAGTGCGAAGGCTTTACGAATACGGAATTCAGCCCACTCATTGTAAATTCGACTTTGCTTGTCAGGCCCCGTGGGTTGACACTACTTCAATACTGCAGTAAACATATGTTCACTCAAAGAACGGGTGTGCCCAATGTCTACTGCAAAGCTTACAAATCTATTTCAATCTAGTTGGTTACGACCTTTCAATGATCCGGCGCTAATACAGGGCACGGCGCGTGCGCTGAACCCGCTGCACAAAGCAACGGGCATCGGTGCCAGGGTGGTCGAAGTCATCACAGAAACGACAGAGTGCAAGACCTTCGTTTTGCAAACTAATCGTCGCTGGCCAGGCAAGCGTTGGCCTGGGCATTTGGCCGGGCAACACACGCTGCTGACGGTGACCATCAATGGCCGCCAGCTATCCCGCACTTTTAGTATCAGCTCACCAAGCAGCACCAATGGCCGCATAGCGATCACGGTCAAGCGTGCGCGCAGCAACGCGAAGCGCATTAGCGTCAGCAACTGGATGTTTGAGCATTTAGCGGTGGGTGCAGTCGTGCAGTTGAGCGCCCCAGCAGGCGATTTTTCCCTTAAAAATCAAACAGAAGCTAAACTATTGCTGCTAAGTGCAGGCAGTGGCATCACGCCGGTGATGGCGATATTGCGCGAGCTTGTCGAATCGCCTGGAGCTGATGTTGCAGTCACCTTCGTGCATATTTGCCGCAGCGAATCTGATTTCATCTTTGCAAGCGAACTACGCGCCGTCGCTGCACGCTGGCCCGCGTTGCGTTTGGTCGTGTATTTCTCAGGCACGCAAGGCCGGTTTGTGCCCGCGCGGCTTGCCGAACTGGTGCCGGAGTTAAGTCAGCACGAGGTTTATTTGTGTGGCCCGAACGCGTTTGCTAACGCTGCGTATGGCGCGCTGCGCGATGCCGGCGTAGCCCATGCTATTCATCAGGAAAGCTTTGGCGGCTTTACCGCTGCGACTGACACTGCCGACGGCACCAGCAGTGAACATGTGCTAACACTAGAAAACAATAAACAGTCGTTCACTATATCGACGCAAACGAATTTGTTGGATGCATTGGAAACTGCAGGGCTTAACCCCGCGTTTGGCTGCCGTATTGGAATTTGTAAGACCTGCCAGTGTGTGAAGCGCTCTGGTGTAGTGAAAAATTTGCGCACCGGCGAAATCAGTGACGCCCCGAATGAGCTGATTCAACTCTGTATTTCGGCGCCGCGATCACCCCTTGAATTGGCTATTTAGCCTACCTACGCTTTTAAAGGAGCAACGACCATGGCAAAGACACATTTAACAACCGAACAACTGGACGCCTTTGGCACCGAACTCGATCAATTACGCAATGAAGTTGCCGCTGATCTGGGCGCACGCGATGCCAATCATGTGCGCAAAATGCTGCAGCGTTCACGTGTGAGTGCCGCTGCGGGCCGCGCATTACTCATGTTTGGATTCGATCCGATCACTTGGGTGCTGGGTGTCGTTGCCCTTGCCAAAGCCAAAATTCTTGAGAATATGGAAGTTGGGCACAACGTTTTGCACGGCCAATATGATTGGATGAATGACCCGCAGCTCAATTCCAAAACCTATGAATGGGACATTGTCTGCCACTCAGAAAATTGGAAGCAAACCCACAACATTGAGCACCACAGTCACACCAATGTGCTGGGCTTGGACGACGACTATGGCTATGGCCTATTGCGCCTAGCGCCAGAACAGCGCTGGCACACCATTCACTTATTTCAACCGATATCGTGCTTTTTGCTGATGGTTTATTTTCAGTGGGGCGTGGCGATTCAAGACATCAAACTGGGGCGGTTTTTCAAAGGCCGCATGACGATAGCTGAATTGCGCGAACGTGCGCGGCCGTTTTTGCAGAAGTCATCGCGCCAGATTTTTAAGGACTATGTGTTGTTTCCAGTGCTCGGCTTCTTTAACTGGCCGCGTATTTTGCTTGGTAACGTGGCGGCGAATATCATTCGCAATATCTGGACCAACGTCATTATTTTCTGCGGCCATTTTACCGAGCACGCGCAGGTTTACACCAAGGCAGAAGTTGCAGGGGAGTCACGTGGTGCCTGGTATTTGCGGCAAATGCAGGGTTCTAGCAATTTGTTGGGTAGCCGATATTTTTATCTAATGACGGGGCATTTGAGCCACCAGATTGAGCATCACTTATTTCCCGACATTCCAGCTCCGCGCTATATTGAGCTTGCGCCGAAAGTTAAAGCGATTTGCGAAAAATACGGTGTGCATTACAACGCCGCTGGCTTTTTCAGTCAGTATTTGAGCGTGATGAAACGCGTATTTGTATTTGCTTGGCCGAGCAAGGCGGTTGCGCCGGTTGTGTTGCAGAGCTGATTGATTAGGCGCGCAAAAAAAACCCCAGCCTAGGCCGGGGTTTTTTTTGAGTTCACTCAATCAAACGGACGCTTAAGGAACAACCGTCTCAAAACCATCTTTAAACAAAATTTCGTTCACCGTACCGCACTGATTTAAGTACAAGCAATTAACCCATTCAGGGCGGTCGATAAATGGGTTGCGGTTATTTTGATAGCCAAAAATTTTGTTATTACGCGCGCGCTCCTCATTAGTTGGTCCATCCGCGTTGTGCCAGGCGATCAAGGTCGCAAGCCTGCCCATGTAGCCGGTGGCAACGATTTGACCGCTCTGCGTGCCGGTGATCAGGCCGATGTTATCGGTCGCGATCAGGTTCGGCTCGCTAATGCCGGTCACTGTATGCGTACCGCCTTCGTAGCGTATGTCCATATAAAGAATGGCACGTGCCATATCGCCTTTGCGCAAATCCCAGGTTTCAAACTGTGTGCCATCTAGTCGGTTCGGAAAGCCTGCGCCGCCTTGGCTTGCGTTGGCAGTGGTGGCCAGTTCACCGCAGCCTGCGCAGTTGTCATAGCGCAAATTGCCACGGCTGGAGTTGTAGGCCACGTTGCTGACATAAAGCATGTGGGTATCGGTGTAGGGGCAATAAGGAAACTGCATGCCGCCATTGCCGGGTGCGGTCAATACGTCGTTAAAGCCGTAGGAATTCGGCCACGTGTGCTCGCGGTTAAATGAAGTGACCGGGTTGTTGTTCACGCCAGCACGATCCGTGCCTTTGGTGTAGAACTCGTTTTTATAGACATCCAGAACCCTATTTTCATTTCCCACACCCGGCGCTTGATCGGCATCTTCCAAGATTGTCCAAACACTTGTGCCTGTGCCGGAATAAAAATAACAGGTATGGCCGCGAATCACGGGGTGCAGGGTGGCACGCAGTGTCGTGGCATTGCTCGCATCGACACTGTTGTAGTAGTTCGCCACGCTCGCTTGTGTGGTAAAGCTGCTGCTGAAATTGGCCGCCATCGCATTTGGTGTGCCGTCTTGATCCACCACATTCGCGGCATTGACGGTCAGTGTGCACACCTCAAAATTAGTCAATGTTGGCGTCGGGTCAATCACATAGCTAGTCGGCCCGCCGGTGACGGTCGCGGCTAAATTATTACCACTGATAGCACAGCTGAGCGTGTACCAAGCGCCGTTCACGGTTACTGGCTCATTGAAATTTACCGTCACATTGGTGTTGATGTTGACGCCGGTGGCATTGTTCGCCGGAATGGTGGAACTAACCGACGGTGCGACATCCGCCACGGTGGTGAAATTCACCGTGACGTCGCTAGCCATGGCTTCCGGTGTGCCGTCTTGATCCAAGACGTTTGCGGCAATAATGACCAAAGTGCAGCTTTCGTTAAAAGCAAAATTCGGGCTAGGATCAAGAATGTAGGTGCCCGGGCCGCCGGTAACCACGGCAGTGTGTGCGCCGCTGGTGACGCAGTTCAAGGTGTACCAATTGCCAGAAACGGTCACAGCTTCGCTAAAAGCCACGCTGACATTGCTGTCAATCAGAACATTCACCGCATTATTTGCCGGGGTCGTGCTGCTGACAGTGGGTGGAACATCGGCCGCGCTGCCGCCAATGCTGATGTCGTCGATGCCGATGAATTCGTCCGAGCCTACAGCGTTAGCCGTGATGATGCGTAACTGCACGATCGGCTGATTATCGAGCGCTGCGGGTAAAGTTACGGCGACTGGAGTGACCAGAGTAGCCAAACTGGGGCCCGTCGATGCATCTGCAACAAAAGCTGCTGGAATGTTGGTGAACGTGCCGGTGGTGCCAATACGGTACTGCAACGCCACCGCCTGAATAGCACTTTCAACGCCGTCATCAATGTCGCGCAAACTGTAGCTCATTGGAATCGAGGCGCGCCCGGTCGTGTTGATTGTGATTAATAAGTAGGGCGCATCCGCCGTGCCACTGCCTTGAAAAGCAACCACGCCGGGTGTTTCAAACTCCGCAACTTCACCAGAAAGCATGGTTGACATGACGACCGTTTGATTGGCGTTGACGCTCAAGGTAGGCGTCGGGTCTTCAAAGATCAGCGTTTGTGGATCGACAGCTGTTGTCGTGCTTGCAGGATTGGTACCGTTGGCACCGATAATCCCGGGCACACCTGTCCAGGTGTTTGCGGTTGTAATCAGCGCCGGATTGCTCCAGTTTTGATTGAACGGCAAGGATTGCGGCGCGGTGTCAGCAAACGCGGCAGCACTCGCAAAAAGTGAAACACAAGCGGCGAAATAGTGATTGGGCAAACGAACAACGGGCTGACGCATGATGCGGCCTTCGGCTTAGAAATTTAAGCCGGGTAGTTTAGCGCAGCTAGATGACGGAATTGTTGTGTGTAGCCAATCTTTGAAAATCGGTCGTATCGTTGGACGGGTGGTGGCTGGCAGGGCGGTTTGCAGCGCGCCAAATCATTGCGAATTTCTAATTGCTGGGCTAAAAAATTTCGACCGACACGTGCCCATCCACGTCGACCGAGGCACGATACATCCCGGCCGAGTTAAAAGGCATCGCAATATTGCCAGAGCGATCCATGGTGATCACGCCGCCTTCGCCGCCCTGGGATTTTAACTCGTCCAGAATGACGGTTTCGGCGGCTTGTTTGACGCTGCTGCCGCGATACGCCACGCGTGCACAGATGTCATAAGCCACAACCGAGCGAATAAAATACTCGCCGTGTCCGGTCGCTGATACCGCGCAGCTGCGATCAGCAAAGGTACCGGCGCCAATAATTGGCGTATCGCCGATGCGGCCAAAGCGCTTATTGGTCATGCCGCCCGTTGAAGTCGCGGCAGCAAGATCACCGCTTTGATCGAGCGCAACCGCACCTACAGTGCCGAAATAGGCTTTAGGCGGCAGGGCGGCCTTGGGCTTTAGCTTTTCCAGCCTTTGCGCCTCACGCAGCGCTTCCAAGCGCTCGGGCGTGTCGAAATAACTCGGTGGCACGAGGGTAATGTTTTGCAAGCGTGCAAATGCCTCCGCGCCGGTGCCCGACAGCATCACATGCTCAGAACGCTCCATTACCGCGCGCGCCAATAGAATCGGGTTTTTAACGCGACGCACGCCAGCAACAGCACCCGCGCGGCGGCGCGCGCCATCCATAATCGCGGCGTCCAGCTCATGTGTGCCATCAGAGGTATACACCGCACCCTTGCCAGCATTGAAATACGGCGAATCCTCCAAAATGAGCACCGCTGCACTCACGGCATCCAAACTAGACGCACCTGCCGTCAAGCGCGTATAGCCCGCACGCACCGCGCGCTCTAAGTCCGCGCGGATCGCGGCTTCGCGTTCCTTGCTTAAGCTTGCGCGCTCAATGACCCCGGCACCGCCATGAATGGCAATCGCGATTAGTTGCTTCTGCGCCAGCGCCACGCTGGGCACACTGTTGACTAAGCTAACAGCTAAAAATAGTGGGAATAGGCGAAGCGGATGGCGCACAGCTGGAACTCGAGGGCTAATCAATCCGCAAGCATAGTGCGATTCAAGTGGATATGCTTCATGATTTTCGTGCAAGAACGTTTTTCATGTGTGCCTAAAGCATAAAAATTTCCTGATTAGCGTCAATTTTCAGTAACACTAAATCGTCATTCCCGCGAACGCGGGAATCCAGGGAGAATGCGAATACGCTTGGTTTTAGCAAAGATTGAAAAGCTAGAATTTCAGTTTCCGTTAGCTTCTTACTAGATAATTTCTGTCATTACCGCCCCTGGATCCCCGCCTTCGCGGGGATGACGAAACATGCACTGAGGATTCGCGCCAATCAGGGAAAAATTTGCCCAAAAACTGGGCTAGCAAACGCCAGCAATACTGCGCACTCACCGACTTGCTCGACCGCGCCCAGGGCGTCGCCGGTAAATCCGCCTATGCGCCGCAACATTTGGCGTGCAATCACGAGCGTGCTGATCCCACTCAAAACAAGCGCGGCGGCGGCATGCCCAAGCATTTGCGGCTGGCAAAACCAGGCCAAGCAAAGGACGCTGAGCAGGCTAAGTAAGACAAACGCCAACTCACCCGCACGTAGGGATTCGGCCAAGGGCTTGGATTTGCCGCTGGCGTCATCGCGCACGTAAGTCATGCTTGCCAGCACGCAACACGCACAAACGCGGCCGATCACATGCGCCAGAAGCAAAGCGACGGGTGCCAGTGCCATCGCCATGGTGCCAAGCGCCGCTAACTTAAGCGCCGTCGCCAAACACAGCGCCAGTGCGCCGTAGCTGCCTATGCGCGAGTCCTTCATGATTTCCAGCGCGCGTGCCGCAGTGCTGCCGCCGCCAATGCCATCCGCATAATCGGCCAAGCCATCTTCGTGAAACGCGCCGGTCAGCAATGCGGTAAAAATAAGCGTCAGCACCGCCGCGATCCACGGCGAAAATAATTGCGCACACAGCCAAAAAGTTAGCCCGGCGGCACCGCCAATGAGTAATCCGATCAGCGGAAAAAATCGCGCCGACGCACGCAGCATTTCCGGCGAGTAGCCCACCCACTGCGCCAGCGCACCGACAATCGGCACGCGCGTGAAAAATTGCAGCGCTAACAGCAGCAGCTTTACTTGATAGCGCAACGTTGATCCATCAATGGCTGACCGGCGTGACCGCATCCGCTACGCCAGCGCTGGAAAAAGTCGCCATCTCGTTGATGATTGCGCAGGCACTTTGCAGCAAGGGATAGGCACACAGCGCGCCGGTGCCTTCACCCAGCCGCAGCTGCAAATCCAACAGTGGCGTGGCACCGAGCAAGCGCAGCAATCCGGTATGCGCGGGCTCACTAGATTGATGCGAAAACACGCAAAATTCCAGCACCGTCGGCTCCAGCAACACAGCACACGCCAGCGCGGATGTCGCGATCATGCCATCGACCAAAATGACCTTGCGCATCGAGGCACATTGCAAATAAGCGCCAGTCATCGCCGCAATTTCAAGCCCGCCCAGGGCACCCAATAGTTTCAGCACCGCGTCTTTTGAAGTGGCTACGAACGGCGTTCCAGGCGCATAACCATGACGTTGCATCGCTGCATGAATGACTGCGGCTTTGTGCTTAATCCCAGTGGAATCAAGCCCGGTGCCTGGGCCGGTCAGTGCCGCAGGCAATGCACCAATCAATACGCAGCTCAGCGCGGTTGCCGAGGTGGTATTGCCTATGCCCATTTCACCGATCAACAGCACACGTGCATCGTTGGCACTGAGTTGCACGGCGCTAGCGCCGGCAGCCATCGCGGCCTGCAGCTCATCCGGCTGCATCGCCACTTCGCGCGCCAAATTGCGGCTGCCGAACGCGACTTTGGCATCAATCAGCAGCGCATGTGCGTCCAGTTTGGCAGCGACACCCACGTCAATCACCTTCACGCTGATAGCGTGTTGGCGCGCCAAAACGCTTGATGCCGCACCGCCGGCGCAGATATTCAATACCATTTGCGCCGTTACCGCCTGCGGATAGGGGGCGATACCTTCGGCGTAGACGCCGTGGTCGGCGGCAAATAGCAGCAGCGCAGCTGGTGCGGCGGTGGGGTTTAGCTGCTGCTGAATCAGCCCGATTTGCAGCGCGAGTGCTTCCAGCTTGCCCAGGCTGCCGGGCGGCTTAGTTTTATTGTTGAGCAGACCTTGTAGCTGCTGTTTTAGATCGTGTGGTGGCATAAGAAAAATGATTACTCGCTACTTTCAATGGTGAAATTACGGGGTTCTTCGTCTTCGTCGTCGTCTTCGTCTACACCAATATAGACGCCGCCGCCGCTGACTAGGCTTTCAGTACATTCGATCACCATTTCGACGCGCTGCTTGTCAGCATTTTTAAAGCTTAGCTCATAAATATCCCAGGGCACGTCGTCATAGGCCTCAATGCGATGGCTATTGACCGTGCCACTAAATTGCAGCGATTCGCTTTCTGGCCCGGTCAATTGCGCGGCAATTACTCCCGCTCGGTGGCTAATGAGCACAAACGCCCAGTCGGTTTTACCTGTGCCTGGGCTAGTCAATAAATAGCGTGCAAGTAGTGCCTCAGCCCAACGCTCGCCCTCGGTCTGTGCGGTGCGCGATTCAGTGTCGGGGACTAAGCCCGGATGCGGCGCACGCGCTCCGCCGCGATCCTTGATCGCACCCAGCGCTTCCACGTCGGTGCTGGCTTCGCTGTCGGAAACTGGTTTGACTTCGGCAACGTCCTGCATGTTTGCTTTTGGCGTGCGCGCCGGGATCGGTTTGGCAACTACGCGCACTGGGGCGGCGTTGAACCACATAAACGCAAGGAAACTCAAAACCGCAATAGTGATGAGCGCCAGCAGCGTGCGCATGGACGATGTCGACGATTGCGCCGGCGATTGACTCGGTGTTTCGCGGCCTATTTGCTGCCTAGCGACTCTGGGCGGCGGCACGATGGGCGGCGGCACGACCGGCCTTTCTGCGCGATCCTGTTCCTGCAGCAAAAGCAATGCACTGATTAAGCTTTGGCTGTCAGGAAAACGCGCGTCGCGGTCAAATTCCAGCATGCGCGTGATGAGCTTCGCGGTTGCGGCGTCAATTTCCGGCCGCACTTGACGAATATCAGGTGCTTGTAAGGGCGCGGCATAGCCCGTGCGAATCGCGGTTGCGCGTTCGATATCGCTAAAAGGCGCGCGTCGTGCCAGTAATTCAAAAAAAACCACGCCCAACGAATATTGATCCGCGCGGGTATCCAAAATTAGATCGCTTTGCATGGCCTCCGGTGCCAAATAGCCGGTGGTGCCCAAAATCGAGCCTAATTGCGTTAACCGTGGCCCGAATAAATTGCCCGAACTGGCAATTCCTAAGTCAGCTACCTTCACGCGTTCTGGCTCTAAGCTGTTGGCCTTGGTTAACAGCAAATTGCCGGGTTTGATATCGCGATGAATAATGCCGCGCTCATGCAGCGCGCCTAAGCCGCGCGCGGCCTCTAGCATCCAGCGCTTTAATTGCGCGAGTGACGGCGTTTTAAGCTTGAAGGCATCGCTTACCGAGTGCTCTAACAGCTCCATCGCGAAATAGGGCGCGCCCTGGTGCTCACCCACGGCATAAATTGAGATCACATGCGGATGATTGATGCTGGCCAAAATTTGTGCTTCGCGCACAAAGCGCTGCAGCATTACCAAATCGTTGGTCCATTCACCGCTTTGCAGTTTGACCGCTAAATCACGCTTGAGCGCGTGGTCACGGGCACGGTAAACCACGCCCATGCCGCCACGCCCAAGTTCTTCGATCAGCTCGAAGCCGCCAATTTCACCGAGTGCGCTGGTCAAGGCGTATTGCCCGCATTCGCGCATGCGCTACAAAGCTTGCCCGCACGCTCAATCACTCGAAACAAAGCTAGGCCCATGATTCATTCTTCGCCGTTTGAAAACGCAAAAATAGCAGTAATGCGAAATGTGCGGTAGCGAAGGTATGCTGTGCGGATGCAAAAATTACGCTTAGTTTCAGGCTGCTGAATTGATTGGCAACTGATTCAATCGCCTAAATGCTTAAAAAACTCGCCAGACACTGCTACCAGACACTGCCAAAGGAAATTCACTTGAGCCCAACCTCGAATCAACCGTTTTGGCATGAATTAAGTGCACGCGCCGCTCGCGCCAAACCAATCAACGAGATTTTTGCAGCCGAGCCTGCGCGCATGGCGGCGTTTTCCGGGCGACTGGGCGCTATCCATATTGATCTTGCGAAACAGCGCTTAGACTCTGCCAACCTCGCATTTTTGCGCCAGCGTGCCGATGCGCTCGATTTGCCGGGTGCGATTCGCGCCATGTTTGACGGTCAGATCGTGAATGCCTCGGAACAACGCGCGGTTTTACATGGCTTGCTGCGTACACCCGAGTGCGATGTTCCGGCGCTGCAGCAGCCCTCAGATTTGCGCGCGTTGGCAGCTTCGATGCGCGATGCGCACGCGCAAATGCGCCGAATTTGCGATGCGATTCACCAGGGTAGGGCGGCAGACCTTGCTTTGGTGCAGCCAACCGATATCGTCAATATCGGCATTGGCGGCTCCGATTTGGGCCCGCGTTTGGTGACTGAGGCGCTGATTAGCGATCATGTGCCGAATTTGCGGGTGCATTTTATGACCAACGTTGATGCGCACGGCAGCGCACGGCTACTGGCAAGTTTGGATCCAGCCACGACGCTGTTTATCGTCGTCAGTAAAACCTTTAGCACGCAAGAAACACGGCTAAATGCGTTATTTGCACGCGCTTGGGTCCAGCGGTATTTGCACGCTGCGGGTGTTTCGGCGGGCCGCCTTAGCGCGCATTTCTTGGCGGTTAGTTCCAACGTCAAGGCCGCCGTCGATTTTGTTATGGCGCAATCGCATATTTTGCCGATGTCTGACACCGTTGGCGGGCGCTATTCGGTATGGAGCGCGGTGGGCTTGAGCGCGGCATTAGCGATCGGCTTTGACAAGTTTTCTGCGTTTTTGGCGGGCGCACGCGTGGCTGATCTGAGTTACCAAACGCTGCCGATTAGCGAAAATTTGACCGTCAAACTCGCGTTAACGGAAATTTGGAATCGCAACGGCTTAGGGCACGCAACCCGGGCAGTGGTGCCTTATGACGACCGCTTGGCGCGTTTGCCCGAATTTTTACAGCAGCTGGAAATGGAATCAAACGGCAAGCGCGTGAGCGGCAACGGCAGCGCGATCAGCCATGAAACTTGCCCAGTGGTTTGGGGCGGCATTGGGACTAATGTTCAGCACGCCTTTTTTCAGGCCATTCACCAAGGTACACAGGTAGTGCCGGTTGATTTTGTCGGCATCGTGCAGCCAGATCACCCCCACATTGAACATCATCGTGCGCTGCTGGCGAATATGTTGGCGCAAAGTGCCGCGCTTTTGCGTGGCAAAGACTACGCGCAAGCGTTCAGTGAATCCGCACCGAATCTAAGCGACGCGGCGCGTGCATCATTGGCGGCGCAGCGCGTGTTCCCAGGTGGGCGGCCTAGCACCACGTTTTTACTGGATCGCTTGACGCCCGAATCGATGGGGCAATTTTTGGCAATGCTGGAAAATAAGGTGCACGCACAAAGTGTGATGTGGCAGGTCAATGCCTTCGATCAATGGGGCGTGGAGCTGGGTAAAACACTGGCGAATCAGCTGCTGCCGGCACTCCATGGGGATGCTATTGGCGGCGATTGGGATGCTTCAACCCGCGCGCTTTTGCGCTTGGTTCAAACCGATCAGCTGAGCTAAACCCGACAGAAGCGGGCTTTGCTCAGAGTTTTAATTCAGGAATAATTCATTGGTCTTGCGGCGGTAGTGCGCCCCGCCGCCGGGCTGGCTGTAAGGATTTGATTACCAGCCCAATTCCCGCAGCCAACAGGCCCAGCATCAGCAGCGTGTTAAATAGACTGGTGGGTTGAAAATAGATGCGCATATTCATAAGAATGCCGACAAAAATAATCACGGCACCGATAAAAACCAGGGTATGGCCCCAAAAAGACTTGCCATTCGCAAAAAGCAGCACCATGCCGACTAAAAATGGAATCAGCGATAGGCCAAAGCTGTTGTAGCCATAAATGTTCCAAGCCCCGGACGTGACTTGCACCTGCTGCGTCAGCCAATATCCACCCGCAACGCTCAGCGCCAAGCCGACAAAAAACTCGCCCACGCCGCCGGGCGTGCCGCCCGCACCGCTGATGCCGAGTTCATTTTTAGCGTCATTGTTCATCGAAACTTCTCCGTTCTAGGGGCCGCATGTTAGTAGCTAAGGTGCGCCAAAAACAGACATCCTGCAAATGTGGATGTTTGCTAGATTGCGGTTACCATTCGCAAATCCTGCAGCCATCGCTACGCTGGCCGAACTAGCCATGAAAATGGCGGTTGCGCCAAAATAACGCGTAGAAAATTGATTTGCCAAAATAATAAAGGAATTATTGATGAGTACCTGGTTTTATGCCGACCACAGCCAGCAGCGTCGTGGCCCCGTAACCGATGAGCAATTGCGCACCGCGTATCAGCAGCAGCAAATCGCGGGCAGTAATTTGGTCTGGACCGAGGGCATGCCAGGTTGGCAGCCACTTTCTAGCGTCGCTGGCCAGCTTGGCATTAGCATCGCTGCCGGTCCGCCGCCCATGCCTTTTGGTGCCACACAACCCGTTTTCGCAAACGCCAACGGCATCGTGCTGGTGAAGTCCTCCGGCGGCACCAGCGGCTGGGTCATTGCGGCCATTATTGGCGTGGTTGGCTTGTTCGGCTTGGCGATAATGGCCGCAATTGCGTTACCGGCCTATCAGGATTACACCGTCCGCGCGCGCCTAAGCGGTGCAATTTATGATGCGAAAAGCCAACGCATCGTGGTGGATGAGTTTTATCAGACGAATCAGACCTGCCCAGAAACTAGCGATATGAATTTTTCAGATAATTCGAGTCGGCCCGGGCCAAACCCAGTGCAATCCCGTGAAATGAACACTCTTGGTGATGGCAGTTGTGCGATGACTTACACCTTCACCCCAACTGCGGTGCCAGGCGGTGAGTTACACACGCTAACCCTAATTCGCGATAGCGATGCAGCCTGGCGCTATGAAAGTACCGTCCCGCTAAAATATTTGCCTGCCGAGCTGCGCAATAGTACGGATTTGAATTAGCGCCCGATTTGAATTAGCGCTAGGCGCGAACGAAAACAATGACCATTAATTTTCAACTCCAAACCCAGCACGGACGTGCCCGTCGCGGTGTGCTGACGCTGCCGCATGGCACGCTACAAACGCCAGCATTTATGCCGGTTGGCACTTATGGCACCGTCAAAGCCATGACGCCACCGGAATTGCGGGAAAGCGGCGCGGCAATGATTCTGGGCAACACCTTTCACCTGTGGTTGCGCCCAGGTATTAAAGTGATTGAAGCGCACGGTGGCTTGCACCAATTTATGGGCTGGAATGGCCCGATTTTGACGGATTCAGGCGGTTTCCAAGTTTTTAGCTTGGCGGAAATGCGCAAAATTACCGAAGAAGGTGTGCGCTTTGCCTCCCCGATTAACGGCAGCAAGGTGTTTTTGAGCCCCGAAGTCAGCATGCAAATTCAAACCACGCTGAATTCGGACGTGGTGATGATTTTTGACGAGTGCACTGCCTACCCAGCCACGCCAGAAGTTGCGGCGAAGTCAATGGAGCTTAGCTTGCGTTGGGCGGCAAGATCGCGCGCGGAATTTGATCGCCTCAATAATCCGAATGCGCTATTTGCAATCGTCCAAGGCAGTACCTACGAAAATTTGCGCGAAAAAAGCGCGCGTGAACTGATTCGAATCGGCTTTCACGGCTATGCCGTGGGCGGTTTAGCGGTGGGTGAGCCCGAAGCGGAGCGCAATCACACGCTCGATTTCACCTTGCCAATGCTGCCTACAGATAAGCCGCGCTATTTAATGGGTGTAGGCCGCCCGGAAGATATCGTCGAAGCCGTCAAACGCGGCATTGATATGTTTGATTGCGTGATGCCCACTAGAAACGCACGCAACGGCCATTTATTTACCCGCTTTGGCCAAGTAAAAATTCGCAATGCCGTGCATGAATTTGATACTCAGCCGATAGACCCCAATTGCAGCTGTTACACCTGCAAAAACTTTAGCCGGAGCTATTTACGGCATTTAGATAAGTGCAACGAAATATTAGGCGCGCGCCTCAATACCATTCATAATTTGCATTATTACCAAGAATTGATGCAGGGAATACGCGCTGCCATTACTGCGCAGCGCTTTGGACAATTTGTTGACGAATTTTATGCATTGCGCGCGTCAAAAGTGATTCCTGATTAGTGTCAATCCTCAGTCACACTAAAATCGTCATTCCCGCGAACGCGGGAATCCAGGTGAATGAGCTTGCTTGCAGTAAAGTTTCAAAATTACGGCTTCCGGTTTCCGTAAGGGTCTTACTAAACAATTTCTGCCGACACCGAGCCTGGAACCCCGCGTTCGCGAGGATGACGAACCACTCATTGAGGATTAGGGATAAATCAGAATGTGATTCGAAACGAAAGGCTTGAATATATTCGCAAATATATTCAAGCCGAGCCATTTGGCGTTTAGCGCGTGCCAGACGTCCGCAATGCCTGCGGGCTGAAATCGCCGAGTACCATTTTGGTGCCAAATATATAACTTTTCTGTTCCAAATTATCTAAGCCTGAGGCTAAATAGCGGCCGCTTTTTAGATCGTGGTGCGCTTCAGTGGTGCTCCAAAATAGCGGTTGATCGTAATAACTAATGCCCGCAGCTTCAGAATAACGCCACAACTTGCCAGCCGAATCGTAATGATCTAGCGCCATAATTTGCCAGCTGTCTTCATCCATATAAAAGGTACGTCGCGCCATTTGATGTCGTGCGCCAGCGCGCAATTTCGCGTCAACGACCCATATTCGGTGCAGCTCATAGCGCATCAAATCTGGGTTGAGAAACCCTGGTCGCACGAAATCATCGAACTTAACGCCAGCAGCATGGGCTTTATAGCTATTGTAGTTGACATACATTTCTTTCTTGCCGACGGTTTTGAATTCATAGCGGTCAAGCGAGCCATTAAACATGTCGGTCATATCATTGCTGCGCAGGCCGTCCGCACCGGTGCCTGGGTTGTCATAACCTACCTGCGGCGCTTTACGTACTCGGCGCTGGCCCGGGTTATAAAGCCACGCTTGGCGCGGTTGTAGCATTTGATTCATGGTTTCATGCACGAGTAAAACATTGCCTGCCAAACGTGGCGGCGATTCAACGGTCTGTAGGAAATAGGCCAGTGCATTATTAATGTTGCTGCTGGTCATTCCAGGATTACAATACAGATTAAATAACTTTTCTTGAATACGTACCGGAGTAAAATCGCCGGTTGCCGATGGCGTTACGGTATTCTCCCAGCGAATTACGCTCGTCCCTTTGAATTTGAGCTTATGATTCCAAATGATTTCATAAGCGCTTTTTGGAATTGGAAACGGTGTGCCTTCAATAAAGCTGTCGACCCCCGCACCTGCACCAACAATTTTTGCCGACGTGGCATTTTTTAAAGTCATTTCATAGGTGCGTTGTGGAAATGCAGCGGTGCGCCGCGTTTGATACACGTTCATTTTAAAATTGGCGTATTTGTCGAACATTGCCAATTGCCCCGCACCCAGCATCGCCTTGTATTGCGCTAAATTCGCGCGCGTAATGGTGAACTGAATTTTGTCGCCGCTAAATGGATCTGAGTGATGATCGCCTGGCTTAAAACCTGCTGGGATTTTGCTGTAGCCGCCGTCCCAGGCTGGGATTGTGCCTGCGGCGTTGCCCGCCATTTCGCCGCCCATCGGCGTCAAGGTTTTACCAAGTTCACTCGCCTCCACAGCGCTAACGGCGGCAAAGGCACTGCCGCTGGTAATAAACGTCAACGCGCCTGCAATTAATGCGGGCAAGATTTGTAATGCGGGCTTAATTTTCTGCGTTGAAAGCATCGGGGCTGACCATCAATCTAGGCTGGAAACTCTAGTTGAACAAAGCTTTGCCCTTGAAGCAAGCCCCGCGCAAGCCTTTAGAACTTTTCGCTGTATTCGTAAGTATGAATCGTCGCTTGCGACGCCTCAATCACACGGGTGCCATTCAAACTGAAGGATCGTCTTCCCCGAATGTTTTAGTCGGGGATCCAGCCTGCACCTGCGCAAAGTACAGCGAATTGCAATGGTACAACGCCAGAGCAAGCTCCCTGGATTCCCGCCAAAAGCACGCGGGAA
>JANNYA010000172.1:0-25663 GCA_031409855.1 Rhodanobacteraceae bacterium
AGTGCAGGATGGATCCCCGACTAAAACATTCGGGGATGACGATCCGTCAGTTCAAATCACACTCGCCCAACCCAACAAACGCAGCCACTCAGCTTGCATTTGCTACCCTAGCGCCTGCTTGTACTTGCGTTCAACGCTTAAAAAATTATGTCACGCCAAATTCTTGTAACTCCGGCACTGCCCTATGCCAACGGCCAGATTCACATGGGCCATCTTTTGGGCTATATCCAAGCTGATATTTGGGTGCGCGCGCTGCGTTTAAGCGGGCACACCGTACATTTTGTCTGTGCCGACGACACGCATGGCACGCCGATTATGTTGGCGGCGGAAAAGGCCGGAGTTACGCCGGAAATGTTTGTCGCTGGCGTGCAAGTTCAGCACGAGCGTGATTTTGCCGATTTCGGCGTGGCGTTCGATCATTTTCACTCGACCCATTCGCGTGAAAATCAGCGCCTGACCGAGCAGATTTATCTGGCGCTGCAGGCCGCGGGTGCGATCTCGAAACGCTCCATCCAACAGCTGTTTGACCCGGAAAAGCAGATGTTCCTGCCGGATCGTTTTGTCAAAGGCGAGTGCCCGAAATGTGGCAAGGCGGATCAATACGGCGATAACTGCGAGAATTGCGGCGCGACGTATCAGCCTACTGATCTTATCAACCCGCATTCGGTGCTTTCTGGTGCCACGCCGATTTTGCGCGATTCCGAGCATTATTTTTTTGAGCTGGGCCAATTTCAAAGCTTTTTAGCGGACTGGTTGAGCGGCGATGTCGCGCCAGCGGGCGTAAAAGCCAAGCTGCGTGAGTGGTTTGATTCGGGTTTGCGGCCTTGGGATATCAGTCGCGATGCGCCGTATTTTGGTTTCGAGATTCCTGGCACCGCTGCTGAAGGCGTGCCGGCAAAGTATTTTTACGTCTGGCTCGATGCGCCAATTGGCTATTTGGCAGCCTTTGATGCCTATTGCCAACGCACCGGCATTGATTTCAACGCCTTTATGGGCGCAGACAGTACCGCTGAGCTGCATCATTTTATCGGCAAAGATATTGTCAATTTTCACGGGCTGTTTTGGCCGGCGGTATTGAAAGGCGCGGGCATGCGCACGCCGACCAAGCTGCACGTGAATGGCTATGTGATGGTCAATGGCGAGAAGATGTCGAAAGCGCGCGGCACTTTCATTATGGCGCGCACCTATTTGAATCAAGATTTGAACCCGGAATGCTTGCGTTATTACTACGCCAGCAAAAGTAGCGGCGCGGTAGATGATTTGGATTTGAATTTGGAGGACTTTGCGCAGCGCGTGAATGCGGAATTGGTCGGAAAATTGGTCAATATCGCCAGCCGCTGCGCCGGTTTTGTGCATCAGCATTTCGACGGCCGCTTGCCCGCACTGAATATCGACACCGAAATCAGCTATTTAGCCGCAGCAAAACGGCTCGATTTAGCCTGCAGGCCTGCCTTTGAAGCGGTAGATTTTGGCTTGGTATTGCGTGAGGTGATGGCGGTCGCCGACATCGTTAATGCCAAAATTGCAGATGCGGCACCGTGGACTTTGGCGAAAGCGCCGGAGCGTAAAGATGAGCTGGCAGCGATTTTGGCTTATTCCATCAATATGTATCGTTTGTTGATTGGCTGGCTTAAACCGGTGGTGCCTAATTTAGCAGCTGCGTCCGAAGCATTTCTTTGTATGAAGTTGACGAATTTTTCCCAGCTGATGTCGCCCTTGGCCGCCGGTCATGTGATCGCGCCCTTCACCGCACTCCTTGGTCGGATTGATAAAAAACAGCTTGATGCAATGATTGCCGCCTCCGTCGAAACCATCGGCGCGCCCGAACCGATAAAAGCTGCAAAACCAGGCAAAGCAGCAAACGCTGCGGCACCGGCAGCGGTTGCGGCTGAAGGAAGCTATATCAGCCTGGAAGATTTCACCAAAGTGGAACTTAAAATCGCGCGCATCGTCAGCGCTGAGGCCGTGCCTGAGGCGGACAAACTGCTGCGCTTGCTGCTTGATATCGGTGAAGCCAAGCCACGTCAGGTTTTTGCTGGCATCAAAGCCGCCTATGCGCCAGAAGTGCTGGTTGGCCGCTTGACGCTGATGGTGGCGAATTTGGCGCCGCGCAAAATGCGCTTTGGCATGAGCGAAGGCATGGTGTTGGCCGCCAGCGATGCCAACGGCGGGCCGTTTTTACTCAGCCCAGATGCGGGTGCGGAGCCGGGCATGCGGGTCAAATAATCCCCGCCGGACCGCCCGTGCATATCTGCCACGTCATTTTGACCCACCGCTTTGCTGGATCGGAGCGCTATGCGGTTGATCTAGCGAACGCGTCGGTCGAACGCCATCAAGTCAGTGTCGTTTTGCGCAAAAGTGCGGCGCAGAATCGACCAGATGCGATTGCGCACCGCTTCGATGCGCGTATCAAGATTCATCTGATACCGGATTGGTTCAGCGGCTTTTTCGCGCGCCGTTTGTTACGGCAATTGCGGCCTGATGTGATTCATGCGCACCTTTCTGCGGCGTGCAAGAGCGCGGCAAAGGTCAGCTTAGTTAAGCGTGTAGCGACTTTACACATTGAGTACAAGCCACAGCAACACGCCAGGCTGGACGGCTTGATCGCAATTGCGCCCTGGCAATTGGCAAAAATGCCCGAGGCCATGCGCGCGCGCAGCGTACAAATCAATAATTGGGTAGTCCCGCGCGCCGCTAGTAGTGATGCCCGATCACGTTTGCGTGCGCAGCTGGGTATCGCGCCCGAAACGGTGTTAATCGGCTCGCTAAGCCGCCTTGAACCCAGCAAAGGCGTTGATGTGTTGCTGGCAGCCTTTGCTAAGTTGACTGACGTGAACGCGCACTTGGTAGTCGTCGGCCAAGGCAGTGCCGCGAAAGCATTGCGTGCGGCCGCACCTGCGGGTGTCAGTTTTGTCGGCTTTGCAGCAAAGCCGCAGGATTATTTAGCGGCAATGGACGTGTTCGTCAGCGCCTCACGCAGCGAGCCCTTTGGATTGGTCATTTTGGAAGCGATGAGCGCTGGCTTGCCGATTTTGGCTAGCGCAAGTGCGGGCGCACAGCATTTGGCGCGCTTTATCCAGCGGCCATTGCTGCCGATTGGCGATGCCCACGCACTGCAGCACGCGCTGCTCGAAATTATCAAAGAAGCCCCCGCGCGCCTGAGCTACGAGCTGAGCCAATTTGATCAAGACACCAGCGTGCGCGCCATCGAAGCGTTTTACCAATCGCCGCACGCTTAAGCGCATGCGCCAAACTTATGCGGATGTACACTCAGTCGATGACGTTTAACCCCGACCAGCTCACGCTGCCGCCGCTCGCACTTTATATTCACCTGCCTTGGTGCGTAAGAAAATGCCCGTATTGCGACTTCAACTCACATCAGCAGCCCAAATCGCTGCCTGAAAGCGATTATATCCGCGCGCTCTTGGCCGATTTAGAGCAAGATTTGCCCGCCGTCTGGGGGCGACCGATAGTCAGCATATTTTTTGGCGGCGGCACACCGAGTCTATTTTCTACCGAAGGCATCGATGCAATCTTGACCGGCGTGCGTGCGCGCCTGTCGCTGCGCCCGGATGCCGAAATTACCCTTGAGACGAATCCGGGTACGGCTGAGTTCGGACGCTTCGAAGGCTATCTGGCTGCTGGCGTCAATCGCATTTCTTTGGGCGTGCAAAGTTTCGACGATGTCAAGCTTAAGCGCCTGGGCCGCATACATAGCGCCGGGGAAGCGCAGCGTGCGTTTGAATTGGCACGCAAAGCGGGCGTAAAGAACATCAATATCGATTTGATGTATGCGCTGCCCGCGCAAACCGAAGCGGATGCCTTATTTGATCTCAGCCAGGCATTGGCGCTAGCGCCTGAGCACATCTCGCACTATCACTTGACGCTTGAGCCCGACACAGTCTATGCGAAATTCCCGCCGCAAGACTTGCCGGACGAGGACAGTGCTTGGGCGATGCAGGAAGCGTGTGAAGCCAAGTTGAAGTCTGCGAATTTTGAGCATTATGAAGTTTCCGCTTACGCCAAGCCCGGCTTTAGAAGCACGCATAATCAACTGTATTGGCGTTTTGGCGACTATTTGGGCATCGGTGCTGGCGCACACGCAAAAATAACGAATTTAGCCAGCGGTCAAATCACGCGAACGGCAAAACAAAAAATACCGCGCCTATTTCAGGAATGCGCAGGCTCACCGAGTTCATGGGTGGAGCGGCGTGTGCTCAGCCCAGCGGAGTTGCCACTTGAATATATGCTCAATGCCTTGCGGCTTTTTGAAGGTGTTCCGAGCAGTGATTTTGCCAAGCGCACCGGCATGCAATTGCACGAACTGCCGGGCTATCACCGCGCATTAAAGCGCGGATTGCTGATTGATCGCGACGGCGTTTTGCAGGCCAGTGAGTTGGGACAACGCTTTTTAAACGACTTAATTAACGAGTTTTCGTAAGCGTTTAGCACTGCCGAAATTTCAAAGTCCGTTCTCAGTGCAATAGGTTTTTACGTTGCCCTCGTCCGCCTTAACTTTTTCAGCAATCGCTGCTGCATCGAGCGCTAGGTTGCTGCCGTCTGGGTTTTTTTCTACCACATTACCGCCTTGCTTAAGAATGCCAATACGTTCGCGCATGCCACTGCAATAGGTCGTTAACTCGGCACGTTGCGCTGGGCTGAGCGTGGGCTTCCCGGTGTTTTTTGCGCTGTTTGCGTTGGGTTTACTGGCTGGTGTTGTAGGTGTAACGACTGGCGCATCAACACCTTTGCGAATTTGTACTTTTTCAGTTACTTGTCCAGGCGGCGGGGTGGAATCAAAATGCACTTGCCCATTGGCATCCGTCCATTTGTAAATTTTCGCTGCACCACTCGCGGGCGCGCAAAAACTAGCCATTGCTGTTGTAGCGATCAATACTAAGGCGGTTGTACGCATGAACTGTGCTCCATTTGAATTAACCCCAGCACTTTGCAACAGATTCAATCTTCCGGCAATGGGTTTGTGTTCGGTGTTTATCGCAGTTTGATAGTCAACCATGCCGACGAAGTTATTCAAAGCCGTTCAAAAAAATGCTGTTGCTGTTCGCAGCGCGGAAATTTGCCACATCGGGTGCGCTCGTGTTGCCTGCACGAGCGTTGTCGCGCTGATTGGCAATGCCCGCAGAGTATCTTTTAGGCCAACAACGCCACCCAATCCAACTCCAACACGGCTTTGGGTTCGCCTAAATAATGCCCTTGCGAGTAATCCACGCCGCAGCCTTTAAGCCAGCGCAAGCTGGCACCGCTGGCGACGTGTTCGGCGATTACTTTTAAACCGAGCGCGTGTGCTAACGAGGTAATTGAAGCAACCATGGTTCGGTCAGTTTCGGAATCGCTCAAATTTGCAATAAAGCTGCCTTCTATTTTGACGAAGTCTACCGGCAGGTGTTTTAGGTGGCTGAAAGATGAGAAGCCAGTGCCAAAATCGTCCAGCGCAAAGCGCGCGCCTAGCTTGCGCAGTGTTTGAATGGCGCGGCGTGCGGAATGTAGGCTGCCAATTTCGCGGGTTTCGGTGACTTCAAAAATCAGCCGCGCGCCTACGCCTGGATGCGCGCGAATCATTTCGTCCATGGCTTTGATCGACTCCGGATCTTGTAAGGTTACGTTCGATAAATTCACCGTGAAACTTAAGCGTGCCGAGTTGCCATCCAGCGCAGGTGCGGTCAGCAATTTCACTGCTTGCGTCAACACCCACAAATCGATCTTATTCATTAGCCCGACGCGCTCGGCTAACGGTACGAATACGCTCGGGCTGACCCATTGGCCATCGCGATTGACCATACGAATCAGCAGCTCATAAATCTGTTCGCCAGTGTCTTTAGGGTTGATGCGAAAGCCTTGCACCGCGCGTAGATCCGACTCGCCACTGATACCGCCCATACCCATAATCGGTTGCGCGAGCAAAACAAAACGCTGCTCGTGCAGCGCGTCGCGAATGCGGATTGACCAGCCCGCGTCCAGTTCGCGGGCAATGCGCGCATCGGCATCAGAAACATAAATTTGGGTTTGATCGCAGCCACGGCGCTTGCCGAGTGTGCAGGCCACGCGCGCGTGTTCAAGCGTGTATTCAGCGCTGGGCGTGTCTTTGCTAATGATCGCGACCCCGACAGTGCCGGTCAGCGTGACTTCAACGCCCGCGCGCGAGTAACCCACTTGATGCACCAGTTCGCGAAAGCCATCGGCGATGGTGAAAAGATTTTCTAGCTGCACGCCGGTTAGCAGCATGGCGAAATGATCATCTTCTAAACGCGCCACGACATCACCGTCGCGTAACCGTTCTTTTAAGCGCTGCCCCACTTCCACCAACAGCCTTTGCGCAGCATTTTCACCCAGGTGTTCTTGGCAGATCGCGAAACGGTCAATATCCACATGCAACACCGCGCTGTAGCCGCCGCGTTCTCGACGCATGTCGATTTCTTGCGCCAGCGCCTGACTCAACTGTCGGCGGTTTGCCAGCCCAGTTAGCGCATCGTGATTAAGTTCCCAACGCAAGCGCTCCGCGCTTTTACGTTCCGAAATATTGTGGAATACCACCACCGAACCTTGGCGCTTGTTTTGAATCGCCAGCGGCACCACGGAGCATTCCACCGGCACCGGCTCGCCCGCGCGGGTCCAAAACACCGTCTCAAAACCGCTTAGTTTGCCGCCCGAGGCATAGGCTTTACTGATCGGCGAATTGAGTTCGCTTAACGTCGAGCCATCTTCGGCGGCAAAATGAAACATCAAATGCGCGCGCTTGCCGACGAGTTCATCCTCGCCAACGAAGCCCAGCAATTTTAATGCCGCTGGGTTCGCGAAGCTGACGATGCCATCATCGTCGACGCCATAAACGCCATCTCCGACCGAATTCAAAACGCCATCCAGACGCAGCCGTTCGGTTTCAATACGCTTTTGCACGTCAATAGAACGCCCTAAAGCCTTGATGCGTGCCAGCGATAAATCCAGCACTTCATTTTTAAACATGCACTCCACAGCACCAGCGTCCAAACATTTCTTAATGATGGTGTCTTTGTAGGTGCCAGTAATCAGTGCAATCGGGATATTCGCGGTGCGTGGCTCGGCTTTAAGCTTGGTGACGAGTTGGTCGCCGGTGCCATCGGGCAGGAAGTAATCGACAATAATTAAGTCAAACGCGCCGGTGTTGGCTTTCGCCAAGCCTTCGGCAATAGAGCCTGCAACATCCACGTCAAAACCTTGCCCGAGCAGCATTTGTTTATAAGCAAAACGCACGCTTTGGGAATCATCAATAAACAGCAAATTCAGCGGTTTCGCATTCGGTAATGCCGTCGCTGGGCGCGGAATCAGGTGCCTTTTTTTGCCATCAAGCGAATTGAAATCAAGCGCATTGGTATCGTTCGTTGCTGCAGGTTTTTGCCCTAGCTCTGAAGGCGCGTCGCGGTCCCCAGGCGCCACTTCGGAGCTGGGCAATAAGGTTTTCAGCGCCGAAGGAATGCGTCCAAAATTCGCCCACAGCAGCGTTTGCGCCAAACGTCGATCACTCAGCCAATGCGTCAGCTGTGGCGTCTTTTCATTCGCCATCAACAGCACCGGAATGTTTTTCCCGGCGCCTATTTTAAGAAAACTCAACAGAGCTTCAAATTCCGGGCTATTGCGCTGTGGCGAGCCCAAAATAATCGCCGCCACCTCATGCGTATCAATGTGCGCCGCAGCCTCGCCGTAGTTGCTCAAGGATGCCTGAGGCGTAACTCCGGTAGCGCCCAAAGTGCGCTGCACCAAATGGCTCAGCGTCGCCGAGCGCTCTACAATGATGATTCCCTCAGACATAGGTTTTAAGCTTCTGCGTCGATGCAATCCGCTGAGTGTAGCTTGCACACCTTGGGCTCGCCTATGTCATCAGTGCGATTTGCGACGTAATCAATCAAGACTTTTGGCTGGGAAACTGGTGGACAAACTGGCTCTGGGTGTCAAAGCCCTGCGCACACTCAGCAATTCTGCCGCAATACTCACCGCGATTTCATTCGGCGTTTCAGCACCGACATTGAGCCCAATGGGCGCGCTTAGCACAGCCAAAAGTGCCGCCGGGAATGCACCTAGCTGTTGCTTCACGACGCGAATTCGCCGGGTGCTGCCCATCATGCCGATTAGGGAAAACTCGACTTCGCTGTGTGCAATGGCATGCAGCGCAGTTAAATCATGGCTGTAGCTGCGGCTAAGCAACACGGCCATGGCGTGCGGCGCACCTTGCGCTTGATAGGATTTTGCCGATGCCAGGGAGCTGGCCCAGTCGCTGTATTCAATAATTTCTAGTTCGGCGGCAAGCGCGCAGCCAAGCACTTCGTCGCGTTCGTCAATTACCGCCACTGGAAAACCTAAGCGCACCAGCAATTCCGCCAGCGCCACGCCGCAATGGCCGCCACCGCCAATCAAGCACATCGGCGCGGGCAATAGGTTCAAAGCGTCAAGCGTGTTTTTCTCGGGCTGCAGCAGGGTCGCTGGATCAATGATCGCTGTTTGCCCGGCTTTTAGCGACTCGCAAATCGCTTGCGCCCGGTGATGCAAATCTGCAGCTGCAAATGTACTGAGGCACAAGCGCATGGTGCCGCCACAAACGCCACTGCTTAGGTTTGCGGGCGCTCCAGCTCGCCCCGACAAATCAATTTCCAAGCTTTCTTGGGATTGCGCAGGTGCGCTCAATAATGCCGCCGCTGCCCGCAAAACCTTAGCTTCACCAGCTCCACCGCCGATGCTGGCAATCGCGGCGATCAGTTTGCCGTCTGCGCCCAGCGCCACCGCCATCTGCGCGCCTTTTTTGCGCGGCGTGGAGCCACGCGTTTGCACCACGCTCGCCACGCACCAGCGCTCGGCTTTGTGTGTGCAGGCGATCAGTTGCGTGTAAAACTGCAGTGGCGTCATGCGTTGTGGTTAACTTCGCACCGCAATAACCGCGCGTAAAATCGCCTCCGGCGTCGATGGACAATCGAGCTTGATCGGCGCGCAACTGGGCGTGATCGCAAAAGCTGCTACGGCATCACGCAGCGCTTCGCGCACGCTGATCGCCAGCATCAATGGCGGCTCACCCGCCGCCTTGCTGCCATAAATCACTCCAGGCTGAGCCGCGTTATCCAGCAGCGTTGTTGAGAATTGGCCCGCCAGCGCATCCGGCACTTCGCTGATCGTGGGAATTTTGTAGGTGCTGGGTGCGACGGTTCTTAAGCGCCCGTGCGCGTCCCACACCAGCTCTTCCATCGTCAGCCAGCCCATACCCTGCACGAAGCCGCCTTCGATTTGGCCGATGTCGATTAACGGATTTAACGAATCGCCGACATCGTGCACCAAATGCGCCGCGCGCAAGCGCCATTCGCCCGTGTAGCCATCCACTTCGACCTCAGAAACCGCCGCTCCACAGGAGAAATAATAGAACGGATGGCCGGTGTTGTGCTCCATATCCCAGCTCAATCCCGGCGTGGCGTAAAAGCCGGTCGCGGCTAGGCTGATACGCGCTTCATAGCTGAGCGCCACCGCGTCTTTAAAGCAGATTTGATTGCCGCAGGCGCTGCTAATCTGGTCGTTTGCGCAGTGCAGTTCAATGGCGTCTTGCAAGTCCCAGTGCGTACGCAGCACCGCAAAAATACGCGCCAAAATCGCGTCGCAGGCGCTTTTCACGGCTTGGCCATTCAAGTCCGCGCCCGCAGATGCCGCAGTCGCCGAAGTATTCGGCACCTTTTCGGTGCTGGTCACCATAATTTTGATATGGCTTTGCGCTATCCCCAAAGTGCGCGCAGCCACCGCCAACATTTTGCTGTGCAGCCCTTGGCCCATCTCGGTGCCGCCATGGTTCACGTGCACGCTGCCGTCGTGATAAATCAACACGTGTGCACCGGCTTGGTTGTACGTTACCTTATTAAAGGAAATGCCGAATTTGACCGGCGTGATTGCCAGCCCACGTTTGCGCATTGGGCTAGTTTGATTAAACGCCGCAAGCTCTTGCTTGCGCGCAGGGTAGTTGCCTTGTTTGAGCGCAATGTCCCAAATGCGTTGCATGCGCAGCCCGCCATCGCGCACTGGTTGGCCGTAATGGGTGTGATCACGCGCCAATTCCATGCCGGTTTTGCCACCATAAAAATTGTGCGCGCGCACCACCTCGGGCGCTAAATCCAGCTGGCGTGCAATCGCACTGATGATTTCTTCAATCACCAACATGCCCTGCGGCCCGCCAAAGCCGCGAAAAGCGGTGTTGGACACTTTATTGGTGCGCGCCATTAACCCGGTCAAGTGCACGTGCGGCAAATAATAGGCGTTGTCGATATGCGCCATCGCGCGCGTCAGTACCGGCGGCGATAAATCTAAGCTCCAACCCGCATCCGCAATCAGCTCGGCGCGTAGCGCAGTGATGCGGCCATCGCTATCAAAGCCAACGTCGTAGTGCGTTTGGAACGGGTGGCGCTTGCCGGTGAGCGTCATGTCTGCCTCACGCTTGAGCTTGATGCGCACCGGTTTTCCAGTGCGCATTGCTGCAAGCGCAACCAGTGCGGCAAAGGCATTGGCTTGAGTTTCCTTGCCGCCAAATGCGCCGCCCATACGCACACAGCTAACGATCACCTCATGCTGACGCAGCGCTAAAACGCGCGCAACGATGTGTTGGGTTTCCGAAGGATGTTGCGTGGAGGCATGCACGCGCAACAAGTTTTCAGAATCCATATAGGCCCAGCTGGCATGGGTTTCCAGATAGAAATGATCTTGCCCGCCGGACTCAAACGTGCCGCTTAATCGATGCGGCGATGCCGTCAGCGCGCTTTCGGCATCACCGCGAATCAATCGTTTCGGCGCCATGTGATAAGCCTGCGCGGCTTGCGCGTCACTGAAACTCAAAATCGGTGGCAGCGGCGCCAACTCGACGCGCACCAATTTTGCCGCACTGATGGCTTGGGCATCGGTTTTCGCCACGATCCAGGCCAGCGCTTGGCCGTAAAATTCGACAGTCGTTGTCGGCAGCAGCGGTTCATCATGCACGATCGCGCCGGTGTCATTCAGCCCAGGAATATCAGCGGCGGTAATCACGTCGATCACGCCCTCAGCAAGGCGCGCGGCACTGACATCCAGCTGCACAATGCGCGCGTGCGCTAGGGTGCTTAGAACAGGCATCATGCTTAAACAGCCCGACGGCATGGCCAGCTCGTCGGTGTAACGCGCCGCACCAGTAACATGGCCAATAGCGCTTTCGTGTGGGCTTGCAGACATAGCGCTCATGCGTGCGCAGCCGCGTCGGTATGCGTCATCTCAAACAAAAACTTGTCGAATAAATTGACGATCAACTGTTTGCGATAGTCCGCGCTGCCGCGAAAATCGCTGAGCGGCGTAAACGCGGCGTGTAGGGCAGGGCGCACCAATGCGCTCAAGTTGCTGCTTAGCGATTGACCTACAAGCAAGGCTTCTGCTGCGATTGCGCGGATCGGGATCGCGGCGATGCCGCCGTAAGCTAGGCGCGCTTTGGTGATGACATTGTCGCCGTCCAATTCCAATAAAAAACAGGCGGCGACGATGCTGATGTCGTCACTGCCGCGTTTGCCGACTTTGTAGCTTTGCGTCAGCGTGCGAGTTGTTTGCGCGTCGGCATTAGAATGAGTTGCAAGCTTGATGCGCACGCAGCGCACCAGCTCGTCTGCTAAAAGCGCGGTTTTGCGATAGTCCAAAAAGTAGTTGGGTGCGTCCACGCTACGCTCGCCGCGTAAGCTTTGCAGCACGATTTCGGCGTCCAATGCCAGCAAAACCGGCAGCAGGTCACCAATCGGTGAGGCGGTGCCTAAATTGCCGCCCAGCGTCGCACGGTTGCGCACTTGGGTTGCCGCGAACCAGTGCAGCATCGTGTAAAGCCCACGCAATGCGCCGTTGCGATGCATCGATAAGTCACTATCACGCTGATCATTTTTGCCGCGCAAGGCCGCTTGCAGTCTGGATAAGCTAACGCCCGCGCCGATTTCTAATTGTCCATCGTAAAGCTTCAGTAGCGATAGTTCGGCCAGCGCATCAATGGCAATTAGTGGCTTTGGGTGCAGCGCATCGCGGCTAAATTCCAAACCTAAATCGGTAGCGCCCGCCAGCCATTGTGCTTGCGGCTGGTTCTGTTTCAGGCGCAACGCCGCGTCTAAATTGGCTGGCCGATACAGCCACTGATTTTCTTCGTGATTTTTTGCCGTTTGTGCATTGACAGCGGGCAGTTCAGCGAGCGCAAACGTCGGTATGTCGATCAGCTCCGCCATCGCCCGACGTATGCTGTTGTAACCCGTGCAGCGGCAAAGATTGCCTTCTACCGCCGCATCGTCCAGCATGTTTTCCGCGCTGTGAAATGTCGCAAACAGACTCATCACAAAGCCCGGCGTGCAATAGCCGCACTGGCTGCCGCCATGGCGCACCATGACCTCTTGGCTCGGGTGCAGTGCACCAGAATTAAGTGCCTTCAAGCCCTCCACCGTCAAAATATGCGCCCCAGCAAGTTGCCCGGCAGGCAGCAAACAACTATTCACCGCCACCGAGCGCGTCACGCCGTTTGCATCGGTTTGCAGCAACACCACGGTGCACGCGCCACAGTCGCCGTCGCCACAGCCTTCTTTGGTGCCCGAATGCCCAGCGGCATTGAGCGCATGCAATAGCGTTTGCGTCGGCGCACTGCACGCTAGCTGCGTGGCTTTGCCGTTGAGTGTGATTTGGATAGCTATGGATCGATTTGTCATCGTGCAAGTTTAGCGTTAACTTGCGGGTTAAGGCTGACAGCTTGCTTGTCAATGACCGTAAGCGCGCCAACCCAAGTTAAGCTCGACGACCTACTGCACCACGTCGGCGTGATGGTCGTACAGCCGCTCCAGTTGGCAGTCTCCTCGATAGAAGGCTAGACGAGATTTTGCAAACTCAATAACCTTCTTCAGCTGCCTGTTGCTAAGTCCAAATGGCTCGCCAAGCAGCGGTGCCGCTTTTTGATCGCATAGAGTTTTCAGTAACGGCCAAATCAAATGCCGCCGTCCTAGATGCCAGTGAAAATGTGTCGTGTACGGCTGTCCTATCTCGCCGCCGCGAAATGGGCGATCAAAAAACAACTGTATTTGCCTACCATTCACCGTCAACACGTTCCTGTCGTTAAATTTTCCGCGTATGGTGATCTTGGTGCGTCGTGAGTTTGTAGTAAATATAATCGGCTCAGAAGTTGTTTGCAGCCGCTGCACCAAACGATCATTATGAAAAGTTCGGAGCTCTAAAATAGACCGCCCGTAGCCGTCTGGCGCGCATAAATCCAGGCTAGTAATAGTCGAATTGATTACTGTGCCTTTGATGCAGTCTGAGCGGCCTTGTGCTGACAAAAAGGGACTTGCGAACATGTAAGCAATCAAGGCAACAATGCGCATCTTTCTGACCTTCACACGAAAAGTGTTCGATTATGCCGTGTTTCGACGGGCGACTACTTTCTAACCCGTTCCCTTAAAGCCTGGCAAGCGTTTGCGTCGCCGCACCGCACGCTACCTGGCTCGGCCGTATTTGAATGCACCCCGGGTATGCGCGTACAGATGATTCATGCTGTAGCGAACGGGTTGATGATGCTCAACTGCTTATCAACGATAAGCCCATGCTGCATGCCTTCAGAGTACAAAATGCGCGCGCCTGAAAGTAGTGCGGCGGCAACAATCATCGCATCATAGACGGAAAAGCTGTAACGCTCTGCAAGCTTTCGACCGCGGTCGTGCGTTGCCACGGTGAGCGGTACCACCTCGCAAATGTTTTGCAGGACAGATATCACTGCATGGGTTTGCGCCCACGTGTAACGCAATTTGCGTTGCGTAACTTGCGTCACTTCGTTAAGTACTTGCACGCTTATTGTGCCTTTGGCGCGCATTAAATCTTGCGCGATGGCCAGTTTTAAAGCGTCGGGCGAAAGCAAATACAAAACAATATTGCTATCGAAAAAAATGCTATCGCGCATTCGCATCGTCGCGGCTAAAGACAAAACCCGCAGGTAGTTTTGGCAGTGCTTCCAGCTGCGCGAAAAAATCGTCAATTTGTTTTGGTCGACGAATTTCAAACAATTTGGGTGCTGCAACGACGATCTCAATATCATCGCCAGCCCGTAGATTTAAAATTTCCACCACGCTGCTAGGCAGGCGAACCGCCAAACTATTGCCCCATTTTGCAAGTTGCATAGATTTCTCGTTGCTTGGATATACGAAAATGCAAATGTATATCATTTGAAATGGGGCGCCAAGTGGCGGACTAGTTTTTTTAAGCGCCATCGGCGCGAACAATCACAGCCTGGGGCAACGCCCCAGGTAATGCGATTGTGCATTGTTTGCATAGGGCTGAAAGCCCGATCTATAAGGGTCTGCGCAACGCGATGGGCAATTGATAGGGCGGGCTTTCAGCCCTTTACCATTGGCGGATTCTATTCCTGTGGCGATGCCCCAGGCTATGATGGAATGGGCTTTCAGCCCATTGTTTGCGAAGTTAATGGCATTGATGCGGGCCTAGAGTTCTCTTAAAGCCAGGCAGCGCGCGATCTTTTCCAACACAATTGACGACCCGCGTAGGCCGCAACAAAAATTAAATCCTCGCATAGCTCTCTCGACCCTAAATCATTGAGAAATATAAGCATGAAAATCGCACTATTGACCTGCGCTACTTGGCCGGGCCTACAAGAGCAAGAGCGCGCCATCGCGCAGGAATTTAAGCGCCCTATTCAAGCGGACGTGGTTGTTTGGAACGATCCAGACGTCAATTTCTCTGACTATCATTGTTTGATTTTTCGCACTACTTGGGACTATTTTGAGCGGCCAGAATTGTTCTCGGATTGGCTCGAAAAAATCGCAAAATTGGGCATTAGGACTTTGAATCCGATTTCCGCTATTCGCCGAAATCAGCATAAGTTTTATCTGAAACAATTGCAGGAACTAGGCGTTGCCATTATTCCGACCGTGTTTGTCGAAAAGAATACGGGCATGGATCTAGCAACGCTAATGCCGGAGCAATGGCAGAAGCTAATTATTAAACCGGCAGTGTCGGGCGGTGCGCATTTGACGCGACTTTTTGAACGTTCCGAAATTGCCAGCGTAATGGCGGAATACACGCCAATCGCAATCGAGCGCGATTTATTGATTCAGCCGTTTATGCCGGAAATTCAAGAGCAAGGGGAGCTTTCGCTTTTGTTTTTTGGCGGTGAATTCTCGCATGCGGTACTGAAAACGCCAAGCGCCGGTGAGTTTCGCGTGCAATCCCAATTTGGCGGTAGTTATCGTGCCATCGCGGTATCCGAGGCGTTGATTGCGACAGCGTTGAAAATTATTGCCGCATTTGGTGGCGAGCTGGTTTATGCGCGCGTCGATGGCATCATCGCGGAGGGTAAATTCCTATTGATGGAGCTGGAACTCATCGAGCCGGATTTGTATTTTGACTACGATAAGGGTGCGAAAAAGCGCTACCTCGCGGCGCTGGAAGCCGCGTTAGCAAAGCCTTAAAGCCCGCCGCGCAAATGCGCGGTTTCTAAGCTATCGTTCGCACTTTCAAATTTGGAGCAAATCATGGGATTTTTAACCGGTAAGCGCGCACTGATTGTCGGCGTGGCCAGCGCGCGCTCGATCGCGCATGGCATTGCCAAAGCAATGCACCGCGAAGGCGCGGAATTGGCGTTTAGCTATCAAACTGAACGCCTGAAATCGCGTGTCGAAGAAGTGGCGGAAGAAACCGGCTCAAAAATCGTGCTGCCCTGCGACGTCGCGCATGACCATGAAATTACCAATCTTTTTGAGCAACTGAAAACGCATTGGGACGGCTTTGACATCCTGATTCATTCCGTCGGATTTGCGCCACGCGAGCAACTACAAGGCCGCTTTGTCGATGCCGTAACACGCGAAGGCTTTGCCATTGCGCACGACATCAGCGCCTATTCGCTGGCGGCTTTGACCAAGGCGGCGTTGCCGATGTTCGCCGGGCGCAAAGCCTCGGTGCTGACGCTGAGTTATCTGGGCGCCGAGCGCGCGCTGCCGTTTTATAACGTGATGGGCTTGGCCAAAGCCAGCTTGGAATCGTGCGTGCGCTATTTGGCGCAGGATTTAGGGCCAGACGGAATCCGCGTCAATGGCATCTCGGCAGGTCCAATCAAAACCTTGGCGGCGGCAGGCATCGCCAATTTCCGGAAAATGCTGGATCACGTCGAGCAAACAGCGCCGATGCGTCGTAGTGTCAATATTGAAGAAGTCGGTAATGTTGCAGCATTTTTGTGCTCTGACCTAGCTTCTGGGATTACCGGCGAAATCACCTACGTCGACGCCGGCTATCGCACGGTGGCGATGAATTTTCCGGAATAGCGGGGAACTCGAATCCGCCGCCAACGCAAGGCCGTTGGGTGTTTTTGGGGCGTGGGCACCTTTTTATCCAGCACATCTTCAAACCTCGTCCCAATCCTTCCATGTCAATTGGTACGTTTTCCGGCAGCCACTGATGCCAATTTTTTTAAGCCTGAGCTCTAGAAAACCGCCATCTAGGACTTCACGCTTTCAGGCCGAAACCGCCAAGCTTTCGCGCCGATACATCCTAGATGCCACGAATAAAAGCACCATGGCAAACAACATTGAGCTGCTAGTCGCGATCAGCGCTGGAATTGTCTCAATCGCTTCGCCACGAACCACGCGTTCGATAATGAAGTTGTGGCCAAAAAATGGCACCGCGTAAAACCACAGCAGCGGTTTAATCGGGTTGAGCATCAGCATCATGCTGGGTAGTGCGGGAATCAGCATCAGCAGGGAAACTTGGGATTGTGCTTCGCGAAAGCTCTTGGAAAACGCCGCGAGTGCGGTTTGTGCGGCGGACGCTACCAGCGCTAAGGGAATCAACAGCAAGAATAAAAATAGACAGCCTTGCGCAGTAAGCGCCAGCTTCATGCCGAATTGCTCCAAAGGCACCAGTTTGAAGCCAATCAAATATAAAAGCAGGGTTAGTGCCAAGGAAGTGAGCGCAAACGCGCCGCTGGCGGCGACTTTGCCGAACATGATTTCGCCGCGCGCTAATGGGTTGATCAGCAGCGGCTCCAGCGATTGCCGCTCGCGCTCGCCAGCGGTGGCGTCAATCGCCATCGACATGCCGCCCATAAACAGCGTCAAAAACAATAAGTAGGGCAACATGCCCAGCACTTGGCTAGAGCGGCTTTCTGGCGTGGATAAATCGGTTTGACGCAGCTCAATCGGGCGAATTGCTTCCGGGTTTACCCCGCGCGCAAGCAAACGCAAACTGCCCATTTGCCGTGAATAACTTTCAATCAGCCCCTGCGTGCGCGCGATTGCGCGCATCGCGGTTTGTCGCGAAGGATCAAATAGCAGCTCGACTTCCGCGCTATTGCCTGCGCGCCACTGCTTGGGAAATTCGGCGCTGATGCGCAGCACGGTATCAAAATCCCGGGCCTTGATCGCAAGCTCAGAATTTTTCGGCGGCGGCAATACTTTAACGCCGTGTTGCTCAAGAAACGCAACGAAATTTGGCGCGTATTGGGCACCAACTACCGGCAACTCCAAAGGCTTTTCCGAGCGATCTTTTTCTAAACTCAAAAGCATTCCAATCAACACTGCAAACAATACCGGCCCCAGCATTGGGCTGACCACAAAAGTGGTCATCATGGTGCGGCGATCGCGCAAGTTTTCTTTTACTTCTTTCCAAAAAACGGTCAGCCAACGCATCTTCACGCCATTAATCCTTCGTCACTGCCAATAATTTTCACAAACGCGTCTTCCAAATTGCTGCTGCCACCCAGTTCGCGTAGCGCCTCAGCTGTGCCTGACGCCACCACCCGGCCTTTCGCAATCACCACAATCGTGTCGCACAGGGCGGCCACTTCTTGCATGATGTGGCTGGAAAATAGTACGCAACGCCCTTCTTCGCGCAAGCCCAGCATCACTTTACGCAAGCTGCGCGTGCTCATCACGTCCAAGCCGTTGGTGGGCTCGTCCAAAATTACATTTTTTGGATCGTGTACCAAGGTGCGGGCCAGCGCCGTCTTCACGCGTTGTCCGTTACTGAAACCTTCGGTGCGCCGATCAAGTATTTCTGCCAAATCCAACCGCTGGCTCAAATTCGCAACGCGCTCGCTAATCAGCGCCTCGGGTATGCCCTGCAGGCGGGCGAAATACTCAATGTTTTCCCGTGCGGTCAACCGTTTGTATAAGCCGCGAGCGTCTGGCAAAACGCCCAAACGGGTACGCACTTCGGTGGCTTGGCGCACCGCATCAAAACCGTCTACTAAAACGCGGCCTTGATCGGGTGCCATCAAGGTGTAGAGCATGCGCATTGTCGTGGTTTTACCCGCGCCGTTCGGTCCCAATAGCCCGGTAATTTGTCCATCGGGGGCAGTAAAACTAACGCCAGCAACGGCGTGTACGGGATTTTTTTTATCGCCAAATGATTTGTATAAGTTCTCAACAACGATCACGGTGCAGGCCCGGTAAGTTCAAGAAAGAAAGGTACTGGCTGAATCTTTTTCACGCACGCGGCATCAAGTTTTTTTGGCGCTAAATCCGCCATGAACTCGCCCGCAAGTTTAGGCACGCAACCACGGCCAATATTGATATGGCCGTGCGCCGGCACAATCAGGTGCTGCGCGTTTGATAGCCCTTTTAAAACCACATCGCCATAGCGCGCCGGCGTCACTGGATCAAATTCACCAGAAATCAACAGCGTTGGGATATCTGTGGTGAGCGCCTGGAAAAAATCTGTCGGTCGCGCGCCTTTGGGCCATTCTTGACACTGAACCTGCAGCATTTCCTGTATTTCATTGCCCAAAAGCCGGTTTGCATTGCTTGGATCAGCCTTTAAAAACTCATTATCTTCACTGCACAACACCGAAAGCTGCATGCCGTGGCTGAGCGCGTCGCCCAAATTTTTACCCGCCATTTCGCTTTGCGCCAGCATCGCCTGTGGTCGACCTTGCTTTGCTTCATCCATTAACAACGGCACCAGCGCCGAGGTTTCACTGGCATAGGCATAAAACCGCGCCATGCCCTGCAACGCCGCTATTCCCAGCGGCAATTTGCTGGCTTTGCCGGTCAGTGGGTCATTGATTTCAATCTCACGCGGGTTGGCGCTTAAGTCAGCGACCAGTTCCGCCAGCGTCTTTGCTGGGTCACCAAAGCGCGCAAAACAAGCTTTGTCGGCGCCACAGCGGGCAAACTGTTTTGCCAGTGCTTCATCCAAAGCTTGAGCAAACTCAGAACCTACAATCAATGGGTTTGGCACCACACCATCCAAAATCAGGCTGCGCGTGCTTTTTGGATAGTGCATCGCAAACTGTTGCGCCACCCGGGTGCCGTAGGAAAAGCCGACCAAATTGAGCTGCGGCGCGCTAATCGCTGCGCGCAAGGACTCCAAATCTTTCGTGGCGTCGGTCGTGGTAAAAAAGCGCGGGTCAACATCCTGGTGGCTCAAGCAATCGCGCACCATGCCGCGCACGGTGGCTTCATTCGGCGTTAGCAGCGATGCGTCCTCGGGCATCTTGCACTTGAGCGCATGGCTTAAGCCGGTACCGCGCTGATCGATTAGCAACACGTGCCGAGTTTTCAAAATCTCGCGAAATCCGCCTGCAATTTGGCCATAACTTTCGCTGGCCGATTGTCCAGGCCCACCGGCTAAGTAAACGGCGGGATCCGCCTGGGGCTTGCGCGCGCTGGAAGCAATCAGGGCGATATGAACCTTGAGTTGACGACCTGTGGGTTCGGCGTAGTTTTGCGGCACCGACAGATAGCTGCATTCGGCCTTGGTCAAGCTTAAGCCTTTGCCAATTTCGCAGCTTTTAAATGTCAGCTGGCCCAGTGCTAATGCGTGCGCGGCCGAAATGCTAAAGCCAGCGATCACGCCGAGTAATAATTTTGATTTCATGGTGTTGAGTCTCATGGATTAAGACTGCTCAGTCCAGGGGGGCAGATGCAATAGGTCATAAGTCTGCGCTTGCTGACACGGCTGGCTCTCAATTGCAGACAGGATAGCGCGCTACACTTAACTACCGTCTTTACCTTTGCCGCCATGACCGATCCGCGCCTCAATGAAATTGAAATAAAAATATCCTTTCAAGACGAGCTGATTGATGTGCTCAATCAGCAAATTAGCGGTCAGGAACTCCGCATTTTAACGCTGGAACGCCGGTTACAAACGTTGGCCGAGGCATTTTTGAATTTAGACGCGGGCGCTGGCAGCGCGAGCGGCCCGCCGAAATCGGAGATACCGCCGCATTATTGAGTGCAGCACTCTGCTAAAAAAACACGTTGCCGCCTACGTTGGGCTGGCTATACTGCGCCGATGCCGTCACTCACCCACTTAAGCCCCGTGCCATTAGTCGAAGCGCCTGAAGCTCAAATAGCTGCCGAACAATTTGCTAGTGCGCAACTGTCGAAGCAACCTTTAGCCACCCAAATTGCTGCCGTGCAAACGCTGCTCGCGCCAGATTTGCTGCGCTTGAATGATGTATTACGCGCGGAGTTAAACTCCGATGTCGATCTGATCGGCGAAATTGGCGAATATTTGATCGCCGCAGGCGGTAAGCGCTTGCGTCCGATGTTGGTGCTGCTGGCCGCCCGCGCATTAGGTGCGGGGCCCGCCGATCTGGAGCATTCAGCGGCATTGGCCGCCATTATTGAATTGATACACACCGCCACCCTATTGCACGACGATGTTGTGGATGAATCCGATCAGCGGCGCAATCGTAAGACCGCAAATGCGCTGTGGGGCAATGCCGCCAGTGTGCTAGTCGGTGATTTCCTCTATTCACGCGCGTTCCAAATGATGGTGCGCATAAAAAACATGCGGGTCATGGATGTTTTAGCCAACACCACCAACGCCATTGCCGAAGGTGAAGTACTACAACTCATCCACAAGCGCGACCCAGCGGTTTCACAGGCACAGTATTTTGAAGTGATTAAGCGTAAAACGGCCGTTTTATTTGAGGCCGCCTGCCGCTTAGGTGCTTTAGCCATGGGCGCTGATAGCCAAACCGAGCAAGCGCTGGCGAACTTTGGCCTGAATTTAGGCTTTGCATTTCAAATTGCCGATGATTTATTGGACTACACCGGCGACGCCGAGGTGATCGGTAAAAACATTGGTGACGACTTAGCCGAGGGTAAAAGCACCTTGCCGATCATTTTTGCTGCCGCGCGCGCCGATAGCGATGACGCAGCAATTCTTGAGCGTGCATTGAAAAATGGTGAGCGCGAATCATTAGGCGAGCTAATTCGCATATTGCGCAGCACCGATGCCATTGACGCCAGCTTAGAAGTGGCGCGGGACTACGCGGCGGCTGCGATTGCTGCCCTTAACGTACTGCCGCAAGGCCAGGAGCGCGATGCGCTCGAGGCTTTGGCTAATTACTCGGTCGCCCGTAACAGTTAGTCGCGGCTGGCAAAGCCGATGATGTTCATCAGACTCATAAACATCGACCACAAGTCGGAGTAAATATTCGCCGCTAGCACGACGTAATTGTCCTCGCCGCCACTGATCGCGGCGCTGGTGCTGTACAAAATCCCCGCAGAAGACAACACCACAATGATGGATGACAGAATCAAGCTCAACACTGAAATCTGCATAAAGTAGTTCGCAACAATCGCTAGAATTACAGCAATGGATCCAGCCATCAAAAAGCCGCGCATAAAGCTAAAATCACGTTTACTGACCATCGCATAGCTGGTCAATGCGCCAAAAATAATTGCGGTTGCGCCAAATGCATACATCGGCACCTGTGGCCCGATTGTGCTTGCATACAGGCTGATGATTGGCCCGGCAATAAAGCCTAGCCCGGTGGTGTAGACAAAACAGCTTACTAGGCCCCAAACACTATTACGCGTGGCGTTAATCAGCATCGGCATACCTAACGCAAAAGCAAGATAAAGCCAAAAATTGAGCACACCGACCTGCATTGCCGCAGCCGCGTAGGCCGCAACTGCGCCACAAACAAGCGTCATGGAAAGCAGCATGTAGGTGTTACGCAACACTTTGTTGGTCGCCAAGGCACTTTGACCGAATGGCAACGCAGGCGATGCAGGTGGAAATGGGCTAATACGGTTCATAAAGTACTCCTTCGTTTAAAAATACAGAAAACCCAAGCAAATCATCCAGTTGTATCGGTGAATGCAAAGTCTAAGTCTGTCCTTAATTCCTGCAAAATATCAAAATTCAAGTGGGTAGTACCGCTATTGAGCAACTATTTAGCTTTGCTTTGCATAAATACTTCGCTTTGTATAAATGCTTTGGATAAATCTAGGGCAATTAGCCCACGACTTCGCGTGCCGCCTTTTTTGCGGCTTCCCAAGTGATCTCTTTGTCTGCGGCCTCGCCATCGTCGTTGACCATGCGCGCCTGGATTGCGCCTGCGGCAAATCCCTCGGGCAAATAAAGCGTGCCATTGAAGAGCTGGAAATATTTGAACTCGTATTTCAGCTCAGTTGCGCCCTCTTCACCCAGCAGTGCCGCCATTTCCAAACGCTTCGGCTTGCCTTCGCTAATGCCACTGACGCTGAAACGCAGCTTACCGCTCGCAATTTTCCCGCGTTTTAGATTTTGGCTGACGGCAATGGCGTATTTGAAAACACGCGGGTTATCCGTGGGCTCGATGGTAATGTCTTGCACGCCGAGCGCCTCCGCATTGCCACCGCCAGCGAAGCGCTGAAAAAACGACATATCTGCGCGTAGAGCGGCTATTTCTTGCTGGCGTTGATCAATCGATTTTTGCAAAACAGTATTCGCCTCTTTCGCAACCTGCTCGCCACGCTGAAACTTGGCGATCTCAGCTTTTAGCGCATCGCCCTCACCCCCTAGGCGCACAATTTCAGCGCGCGCCTGAGCAAGTTCACCCTGTGTTTGGGCATAGCCGGGCGTCATGGTGCTTTTACAATACATATAAATAGCCACCAAACTTGCCAGCCACAGCCCGCCAATAATCAATTTCAATTTGCGTGCGGCTGCGGGGTTGTAAGCAGCAACAACCAGCGTTCCGGGTACTGTTTTAGCCATAATAAAAGCAGTTTTTGATTTGATACGGGCATTTATAGCGTTTTCTGAGCGTGCGAAGTTAGCTTAAGCGTTACCGTCAAGCATTTGAACCAAAGCTGTTCATTAGGGCAGAATTTTGTCGACAATTTATTGGTTTTGACAATGCCCATACGCCAGCGTATGGAGTATGCTTCGGCTTCCTTTTGAACGACCGAGGTGTTCCTTGTCCGCAACCACAGCTAAGTTCCATGTTCGTAAAGTCGCCGTGCTGGGCGCGGGCGTTATGGGCGCGCAGATCGCAGCGCACCTAATCAACGCCAAAGTACCCGTAATTTTGTTTGATTTGCCCGCTAAAGAGGGCGACCGCAACGGCATTGTCATCAAAGCCATTGACAATTTGACCAAGCTTTCGCCAGCGCCATTGGGGCATAAGTCCCTGGCGGCGCAGATTCAACCGGCAAATTTTGATGACCATCTTGAGCTATTGAAAGACTGCGACTTGATTATTGAAGCCGTTGCTGAGCGTATGGAAATCAAACACGGCCTGTACGCCAAAATTGCGCCGTTCATTGCGCCGCATGCGGTATTTGCTACCAACACCTCGGGCTTGAGCATCACCGATTTGTCCGATGGTTTCGATGCAGAGCTGAAAACACGCTTCTGCGGCGTGCACTTTTTTAACCCACCGCGCTATATGTATTTGGTCGAGTTGATCCCAACGCCCGCCACCAAACCCGAAATTTTGGATCAACTAGAAGTGTTTTTAACCTCCACGCTGGGTAAAGGCGTGGTGCGTGCAAAAGACACACCAAATTTCATCGCCAACCGCGTCGGCGTGTTCTCAATGCTGGCAACCATGCATCACACGCAGGCCTTCAAGCTCGGTTTTGATGAAGTTGATGCGCTGACCGGCCCACTGATCGGGCGGCCAAAATCGGCGACGTACCGTACCGCTGATGTGGTCGGTTTGGACACGATGGCGAACGTCATTCGCACCATGGATGGCAAGCTACCTAACGACCCGTGGCACCCGTATTTTAAAGCGCCAGCAGTTTTGTCGGCATTGATTGAAAAAGGCGCGCTTGGGCAAAAAACCAAAGCCGGTTTCTTTAAGAAAGTCGGCGACAAGATTATGGTGTTGGATCCAGTAAAAGCTGATTACAAAACCTCAGACGCCGAAGCCAGCATTGACGCCGAAAGCGCCTTACGCCAAAAAGGCTGGGCGAACAAACTCAAAGCCTTGCGCGAAGCGGATGATGCGCAGGCGCAGTTTGTTTGGGCCTGTTTTCGCGATGTATTTCACTATGCCGCCTATCACCTGGAAGCGATTGCCGACAATGCCCGCGATGTAGATTTCGCAATTCGCTGGGGCTTTGGCTGGACCGAAGGTATTTTCGAGATTTGGCAGCAAGCCGGTTGGAAGCAAGTAGTTGAATGGATTGAAGCCGATATCGCAGCGGGCAAAGCCATGTGCGACGCGCCATTGCCCGCCTGGGTCAAAGATGGCCGTGATGGCGTGCATGCTGCTACCGGTTCGTTCGCACCCGCCGCCAATCTGATGCGCGAGCGCAGCAAGCTCGATGTCTATAACAAGCAATATTTTCCGGATCCAATCTATACCGAAAACTTCGACGCCAATAAAGGCGAAACGGTTTGGGAAAACGAAGGTTTGCGCGCCTGGACGCAGGGCGATGGCGTACTGATCGCCAGCTTTAAATCCAAAGGCAACACCGTTGGTGCCAAGGTTTTAGAAGGCGTACACAAAGCCATTGCCCTGGCCGAAGACAGCTACAAGGCGTTGGTGATTTGGCAAACCAAAGAGCCATTTTCCTTCGGTGCTGATTTATCGGACGCCGTGCCAGCTCTCGCTGCCGGTAGATTCGATGAATTTGAAGCGATCGTGAAGTACTTCCAAGACACCTCAATGCGCATCAAATATTCTGCTGTGCCAGTAGTGTCGGCGGTACGCGGCATGTGCTTTGGCGGCGGTTGTGAGTTCCAAATGCATTCGGCAGCGACAGTTGCGGCACTGGAAAGCTATATAGGCTTAGTCGAAGCCGGAGTTGGCCTGTTGCCAGGTGGCGGCGGTTGCAAAGAATTCGCACTGCGCAGTGCCGCAAGCGCGGTCGACGGCGATGTGTTTGGGCAACTCAAACAAATCTTCCAAACACTTGCGATGGCCGGTGTAGGTACCAGCGCAATTGATGCCAAAGAGCTTAAGCTGATGCGCCAAACAGATACGGTCGTATTCAACAGCTACGAGCTTTTGCACGTTGCCAAACAAGTCGCGCTGGGCCTAGCTGCCGCTGGCTATCGCGCGCCTATGCCGCCGAAATCGGTGCCGGTCGCCGGTGATGTTGGCATTGCCACCTTCAAAGCCAGCTTGACTAATATGTTGGAAGGCCACTACGCCAGCGCGCACGATGTCGAAGTCGCCACCCGCATCGCAACGGCACTCTGTGGCGGAGCCGTGGAGCGCGGAAGTTTGGTGGATGAAACTTGGCTGCTGACCGTTGAACGCAACAACTTCATTGCCTTGTGCAAACAGCAAAAAACGCTAGAGCGGATCGCGCATACCCTCAACACCGGCAAACCGCTGCGTAACTAATTAGGAGACGAACTTATGAGCAAACAAATCCAAGACGCCTATATCGTCGCCGCAACCCGCACCGCCGTTGGCAAAGCCCCACGC
>JANNYA010000173.1:0-4352 GCA_031409855.1 Rhodanobacteraceae bacterium
GCACGTTCGCGTTGGTGCCGGATTCGATAATAGGATCGGTTAGATTGCGTACTTTCAGCCGGATTTTCTCGAAACCTAGGATTTTATTGGTAGCGGTGATGATCGGATAGCCATCGGCGTTGACGGTGTGCGGCTGACCTAGATCGACGACGCCGAAAAACCGCTGTGTTATCGGTTCGATTTCGAGTTTGCCGCGAAAGAAGAAGTTGATTAGGCCGGTGGTATAGGCAATCGCCCGTGGCGCCAGTAAATCTTGCATCGCGACGTAGTTCGGAATGCTCAAATGGCCTTTTTGCGGTATTCCATTGTTGTTTTCGGCGTACCACCAGTATTCATAGGACGCGATTGGAGCTTTGCCATTTCTTAAGCCAGGATCGACGTAGCCGGGTGCTGCCGCATCGGGCACTTGCCAAAAAAGCGCTTTGAGCTTAACAGTACCAAGTCCGGGAACAAATTGATCGGCAAATTCCCCGCGTTCAAAGCTAGGGTCATCAAGGGATCTGGGTGGACTGAAAAAGTCACCCCTAAAATTACCTTCCGTGTAGAAACCACGATTGGTGTAGTCCATTAAGCCACGGGCGCTGTTGATCGCGACATCTTCGTTGCCCGTGGTGAAGAACTTGCGCTGTACGCTGAAACTTGGGATTGGGTACGTGCTGTTCGTCCATCGCAAAGTATTCGCTGGCGGCACCTCGCGCCCAGACATGTCAACGGTGCGAAACATGCTGCGCCACATTTGGTCTTCACATGGGCTGGCAACCGTGTAGGACGCAGCACCACCTCGTTCAAACTCAAAGACAACGCGAAAATTGGCGAAATTTTCAAAATTGCGCGTCGCAATCGGTGCCTCCGGCACATCGTCTAAATAGTTGCCATTACACAGAAAACTGTGGCCTTCGCCGCGCACATGCTGTGGGCTGGCACCGTCCTGCAATATGTGCACCACATGCCCGACAGATTTCAATGTGGTCGCCCACAAATTATCCCTAAAGTTTGATTGCCTTAGGGCCGCCGCAGTTGACGGGGCGACAGCTACTTCTTTGTAGGTCAGGGCGTGCCAAAACAAACGGCGCGCATCGATGTAGCTAAAGTGGTTATTGGTTAATCCTGGGCTTTGATCGTTGGCCCAATTCGCTGTGTCGTTTAGCCCCAACGCCCAAGTGGTGGATCGCGTGGCATTTGCAAAGAATCCTGCTGCTGCTCCTAAACCGGTGGAATTGGAGAGCGGTTCGTAAAAATGGTGCACCGAGCGAAATTCGTCGCGCCACGGATCTTGATCCGGCGAAAGATTCGGGTTGTCGTATTTGCCAAACTTGAAATCGTCCTCGCGAATCACGCCGCGCATCAGCCAGCCTTCAAAGCGCAGCCATGCGGTAGGCCCAATATTTGGATCAACAAAAAACCCGGTATAGGCCGGTGGCATTGAGCGCTGTTCAAAAAGAAATGGACAGCGTGTACGTAGCGTGCCAGAATTCTGCATGGCATTGACGCCAATCCAAGCGCCGGTGGCGTCTATATAATGGTCTTTGCCACCAACGCCGCCATTCACGGCAACGCAAGCTTGCGTATCAGACTGGCTGAAAGGGTGCTTTTCGGTCATCCGATCAAAACCCAGTCGCCCGTAAAGCTCTTTAGAGTCTGCAGTTTCACCATTGAGTATCGATTTCTCAAATGCTGTGTTTGTGATGAGCGCATGCGTCTCTAAATTAAATGAGTTGGCGCTCGAGCAAAACAAAACGAGCGAGAGTGGAAAGTAGCGCTTCACGGTGTATCTCCTGTTTTTTCGGGAATAACTGATAGGGTTGAATCAGGAGGCCCTGCGCGGAGTAGTTCGGCTTCTACCTGCAGCACATGAGGCATGATCCAAGCGCACACAGCCTGACGTTTAGGTTCATCGAAACCCATCAATAGACGCGATCCGTTGTAGTCCTGTGATCCTTGTTGTGCGTTGAAATACTGCCAAAATTCAGTTGGGTCGGTAAGAATCCAACCCATGCGATTGACCCAGTTCTCGTTCGAGGGTTCATTCAGTGGACTGCCTTTCCAGATTGGATCACAAAAAAAACGTGTCGAAGAAATTGAACGGAGCTTGTCGGTGTATTGAATGCGCTCTTGAGAAAGTCCGACATTTCTAGCACCTGGGTCATCGCACACTCGGCCTAACAGTCGGAAGTTTTGCCCGACATCCCACGGAAAGCCGTGATAGCGAATGAAATAGCGCTGGGAATACTCGCCACGCATGAAACCTTTGCTGGATATACGCTTCGTCCAGTTATAAGAATAGTTGTCTTTGATGGTCGCGAAGTGATAGGTAAATCCTTGCTCGCGCAGGCGCTGCTCGAAGCCCGGCATCTTTCCATAGTATTGGTCAGTTTCCGGCACCAGCAACATCACGTGATCTGGATCACCCTCAATGTGCTCAAAACGCAAAAACTGATACCCAGGCACGAAATAAACTGGCATCTCATCCAATCGCCAACTCGGATCCAGCGCAGTATCCCGAAACCACCCATCAGCGTCGGAGCGGCCCAATACCGCGCTGCGACAGCTACTCACTCCGTTGGATTTGGGTTTGCCGCGCCAAACAAAATGTACCCAGCCGCCTTCAATAGGCTTCATAGTCTCGACGTCTATGAACTGCCGTTCCGCCACTGCCAAGGTTTTAGAGGTAGGTTCGCTGTGGCAACTGGACAGCGTTTGCAGCGCGCAAATCGCTAAAAGCATAGCTTTAAAGGTCACGGTTCTGTGCTCACATTGCATCAATGCGCCAGACGCCATTGACGTCTTTCCTAAAGCGCACTTGGAAGCCGTCAAATTCGCCCGCAGTTGCCGTTGCAATCGCGAACAGCATTTCGGCGGTATTGCGCGCGATTTGCCCGTCTACAATTGGCCCTAATTTTGTCGCCACCGCATTTAAGCGGCCTGCGTTCGCGAGCGCGTTCCAAAGCGTAGTCATGCGCGCTTGTTGCTTGGGCGATTGCGTATTCACGGCCAGCGCAATTTGATTTTGCACTAAGCGATTTTTCATCGCGTAATAGACGCCACACAGCGTTTGCCGCGTAAACGCAAGGCTTTGCGCTAACACACGGGTTTGATCCTGGACAATCACTGGCGGCGTGCCGGTATTGCCATCGTCAAAGGTCACGATTGCGGTAGCGACATACAGCCCAGCACGCTCGTAGGCATATTCAAGCTTCGTGGGCTGCGTGCTGTTGACCTCAAACGTGCCGTTGCCATCGTAGTCAACCCGCACGTTCGTGATCACGGTTTGCATGGGTGGGAACTTGGTCGCTAACGTAAACGGCACGACGGTAGGCGTGTAATCACCCGGGCTGCTCGCCGCAAATAGCACTTCGGGCGTGGCACTGGCAGTGTAGGTAATGCTTCGGGTGATCTCGACGGGTGCGGCGTCCATGGTGGCATATCGAATCGTCAGTGTATTGACGCCGGGTTCGAGCAAAACCCTGGGTGAAACGAACGATGCGCCATCCGTCAGTGTTGGAACACCGTTAACGGAAATTCCTGTATTTGCTGGGCCGGTATAGGTGCCAAAAACCTGGATCGCGCCCACGCCCACGGTGCTGGCATTGGTCGGGCCCTGAATCGTAACTGTGACGGGCGTGTTTTCTGGCGGTAAAACGACGGACGCTGGCTGCTCCCCAGATTCAAAGCCGCTTCGCGCAAGCGAAACAGGAAAGCCGCATTGCTCTTGCGCACTGGCGATACCGACCGCAGCAAGCAAACTTAAGGCCGAAGCTTTCATTACGATCCTTTACAAAGCGGTTTGACTTGAGACTACGCTTGCTAGCGTTTCTGCGCAAGCCATCGTTTGGCGCTGCATAATTGATACTCAAAAGCAGCTATTTTGAGACGCGCTAACAAAAAACTAAACAAAATCAGGCAAATTCCGCGATAAGCCATAAAAGTGCTACTTATCGTCTGTCGATTCATCGTCAACATAAAACGATGGTTTATCGATGGCAAAGGTCAAAAAACCATCGATAAGATTGGTGTTCGCAAGCCGCGTTCGCGCACAACGAAAGGCACTTGCGCTTTCGCAGGAAGACTTTGCCGAGCGCTGTGATTTGCACCGCACCTACATTGGCTCGGTGGAGCGTGGCGAGCGCAATATTTCTATCGACAATATGGAGCGCATGGCGAATGCGCTGGGCGTGCACGTCACGGCGTTGCTGACGTAGAGTTAATAACCCAGCGCAGAAAGACGAAAAAGGCACACATTCATTTGGATTCGCCCTGAATAGCTCTGGTGTCGATAAACTTCGCCGCATGGTAACCAAATCTGACCCCACTGCCGCAACGTTGAAAGCCGATGAAACTGCGCTCGTCATTGA
>JANNYA010000174.1:0-14765 GCA_031409855.1 Rhodanobacteraceae bacterium
GCGGTCGCGCGCTACCATCGTAATCCTTGCTACAAGCCGGATTTATCCGGCGAACGCAGGGTCGCTTACGCGCCAGCGCCCGCGTTTGGCGTGATTACCGAGCCACTCTGCCCGATGGGATTACGCACCGATTTTCAGGAAATTTCGGTTTCTGCCGAATTACCGATCACCAGCGAAACTGATTTGCCCGGCGGGCGTGGCGGCACAGCGCCTGCATCCCTGGAAAAAGTCTTCGACTTCAGCGCCGATCCGATCCCGGTGAATGCCACCGATTTATTCATTCAAGTCGTCTATCGCGGCCAATTGGGTGAGGAAACCGACGGCATTGCGGTTGGCACTTTTGACGTGCAAGAACCTACGTTTTATGCCGGCTGGAATAACACCGACTACTATTTCGACGAAAGTTTATCGCAGTGGCTGGCACCCACCGCAACCTATCCGGCGCGGGTCATTCAGGGCATTCGTGTGTGTGCCGGTTCACCGACCAGCAAATGGGTTTATTTCTACAACGTTGCCAGCGCACAACCCGGCCTACCGTTCTTTTTGGGCGCGGCCAGCCCTGGTGTCGTGCGCCTCGCTTTTATGTTTGCCAAACCAGCCACCAGTATGCAGCGCTACGCCATTCGCTCGACGCCGGTGATGCTTATTGCGCCCAGCGCACGCGAACGATCCGCGTTCACGCGCGGGCAAGAACGCCAAGCCAGCCGGGAGATTTTCAGCGCTGCAAGCCCCTTACCTGCACCGAGCTATTGCCAGCTGACAGCCCCGATCGCTGGCGCAACTTTTTGGTGCTTCGATCCGATTAAAAACCGCCGAGGGCAAAACTTCGGGGATGTTGCGCAGCCACTGCACTATTCGTTGGGAACGTTGCTCACGGAATTCCCTGATGTCGATGCGCCGCCTGCACAAGCGGTATTACCTGGGCTAATCGTGCGCACGGGTGGCGAGAATAAGTTCAACGAAAACACACTGTTAGACTGCCCAGCACCGCCAGCACTCAGCCCACAAGAGCAGCGAATAACTGAGCTGCGTGAGCAGGCTTGGAGTTTGGGGGTGGATTTGGAGGCGGTGAAGTGAGGGGATCATTAGCCAAGCTTAAGTCGAACGATGCTTTCCACGATTCAGCAATCGAGAAAGCCAGCGCTTTTGTTGGGTGCCAGAATTGCGCGTAGTTTTGGCAATACACCAATAGTTTTAGGGCGAATCCAAATGAATGTGTGCCTTTTTCGTCTTTCTGCGCTCGGGGATGCGACGCATGTGTTGGCGCTGATCGATGCGATTCAGCGCGATCCAGTCAGCCAACATTGGCGCTTGATTTGGGTGCTGGGGTCGGGCGAGGCCAAGCTGGTGGCGGGCTTGCCCGGCGTGGAATTAGTGGTCTATGACAAGCGCAGCGGGCTAAAAGGTGCGTGGCAGCTGCGCAAAAAACTGTTGCAACTATTAAATGGTGCGGCGTTTGATGTGATTTTGCAGCTGCAATTGGCGCTGCGGGCGAATTTGATATCCCGGCTGATTCCGGCGAAACGTCGTATTGGTTTCGATTCTGCACGCAGCAAAGAATTACACAGCCTAGTCGTCAACGAACACATAGCCAGCAACGCGGGCCCGCATGTCTTGGACGCGATGCTCGGCTTTTTAACGCCGCTCGGCATTGCGCGCCCGCCTGTGCTGCATTGGCCGTTGGTGATTCCAGCGGATGCCCAAGCATTCGCCGAAACGCATCTGCCAACGGGCCAGCGCTATTTGGTGCTCAGCCCGTGCTCGTCGCATTCTTTGCGCAATTGGCTGCCGGAACGCTACGCCGCCGTCGCCAATTTTGCCTCGGACAAACTAGGCTTGACGCCGGTTTTGGTGGGCGGCAAAAGCGCTCTGGAACTGGCGATGGCCGAAGCAATTCGCGCGCATTTACGCGTTAACTTTGTTGATTTAGTCGGTAAAGATACGCTTAAACAACTGCTTGCCGTGCTGGCGCGCAGCGATGTGGTGCTCAGCCCTGATTCCGGCCCCGCGCACATGGCGCAAGCCTTGGGCACACCGGTAGTTGGCCTTTACGCCGCCACCGATGCCGCACGCAGCGGCCCGTATCGCGCCCAGCATTTGTGCACCCAGCACTATGCAACTGCCGCGCAGCAGTTCCTTGGCAAACCTGTCGAACAACTGCGCTGGGGCCAAAAAATCGAGCGCGAGGGCGTGATGGCCTTGATTAGTGTGGACGAAGTCTGCGCGCTGCTGGAGCGTGCAGCGTTAGGGAATCGCCTGAGTTAGGGCGTGGTTTGCGTCCTAGAGCGTGGCAAATCAGTACTGATCGTAGTGCCCACCGATGGCGAAAATGTAGATGTATAGGTCGTCAAACTTGTAAATCAAACGGTCTTTTTGCGAGATTCGTTTCGAGTAAAGACCGCTTAGGTTGTGTCGAAGTGGTTCTGGTTTCCCTAGACCTGCCGCTGGATCGGCGCGCAGCATTTCTTTAAGCAATTTACACAGCGCCTTGTGCAGCGTTTTATCCCGCTCGCGCAGCGCTTCATAAGCCGCCCACGTTTCGCCCTCAAATACGAGTGATCTCATGCATTTCCTCGTCCGCTGGGGCGTAACCGTTACCTCGACTATGCGTCGCCAAGGAATCAGCGATTTGCATCATCAAGCTTTTATTTTGCAGCACATACAGCGTTTCCTGCTCTCGCTCCCAATCGTCGGCACTCACCACCACAAATGCCTCGCCCGCGCGGCGCGTTACTTTTATCGGCGTGTGATTGCTAACGACCTGTTCTACAAAGGTTTTTAGCTTGTCTCTAAATTGGTTTACGCTCACGGTTTCCATAATCATTACCAAATGTACGGGGGTTCCGTACAAATTAGCATGGCGGCAAGGGCGAAGCCATAGCAGACCTCGAACGCGGAAGTTGGTCGTCCTATCGATGAAAAAAGTCTCGCCGGAAGGCGAAACGGCAAACAACTTCAACCCCGACGGTGATAGCCAGCGCAGCGCAACCGAATTTCCTCTGAAAGCCTGTATTAAACACGATAGCCGACGGCAAAATCGCTACAGGAACCCGCAGCGTCAGGGAATCGCCTGAGTTAGGGCATGGTTTGAGCTGTTGAGCGTGGCAAACTGCCACCATGCGACTTCGACTCAAACTACTCCTAATAGCGCTCGTCGCTGCGGTTTTTCCTATTGGCGGCTTGCGCTTTGTCTCGCAAATGGAAGACACCCTGCGGCAAGGCGAAGAAAGTGCGCTGTTTGCTCAGGCGCAAGCTTTGGCGCGTGCGTCTACGGCGCTTGATGCTGAAATTTTGAGCAGCGCGGCTGCACCTGGGCGTATTTATGCGCAAGCGATTGATTTTGAGCTGAGCGTCGATGGCTACGTCGAGGACTGGGCGCGCTTGATCGCTGAGCCGCAGCGTTTTGGCGTGAAATCGCGTCTGCCGGTGGATTTTTTGGCCGCGCGCAGCAAGGGCGCGCTGTATTTGTGGTTTTCCATTGGCGATTTGACGCCGGTCTGGTTGGACGCTTTCACCGCCTACCCTGAGCGCACCGATCATCTAATGATTGATTTGGATGGCGCGAGCTATCGCATTGCCTGCACTGGTAGTGGCATGACGCCGGTATTGGCGCTCAACCCCACCAGTCGGCAGCTGCCCGCCGCCGCCTGTCAAAAGCGTGCGCGTGGTTACAATATTGAACTGCGAGTTCCCACCCTTGCCAAGCAAAATACCTTCGGTTTTCGCGTGCTGGACTTTCCGGTGGCGGGCGCGGATTTACCGCAGGCGCGCACCGGCACACTGGATGCGGCGCAGGCGCTTGTGCGCTGGCCCATCGTCGCCGCTAGCCTGGATAGTGCCCAACTCGCGGCACTTTTACCGCCCGGTGTGCGCTTGCGTATCATTTCGCCGGATCGCATCGTGTTGCGTAAATCCGGCTCGCTGGACGCGCGTGACACGTTGACTGATTCGGAGCTGAGCTTTCGCCGCTGGCTGCGCGCCTGGGTTTATCGCGCCTTGCTCGCACCTACACTGGCAGAGCCCAACGCGTATCGTTTCGATGTGCTCAAGTTGGAAACAGCGGCGAGCGACGCGGCGTTGCAGGGCAAACTCAGCGCCGTTTGGCGCCCGGCCGGTTCGCGCGCCTCGGTAGTGCTAGCCGCCGCCGTGCCATTGCGTGCCGATGCGCCAAATCAGGGCGCGCTGATGCTGGAAAAAACCTCAGACGCCCTGCTGATTTGGAGCAATCGCGCCTTGGGCGGCTTAATTTTTGGTGGCGTGCTAACCATGATTTTAGCGGCCGCCGTGCTCTTTGGTTACGCCGGTTGGCTCAGTTTTCGCATCCGCAAGTTGAAAACCGCGACCGAAAATGCGCTGACGCCAGAGGGCCTGCTGCGCGGTAATTTCCCGAAAAGCCGCACCATTGATGAAGTCGGTGATTTATCGCGCAGCTTTGGCAAACTGCTGGAGCAGCTCGGTGAATATAACGACTACTTGCGCACGCTCGCCAGCAAACTCAGCCACGAGCTGTCGACACCGCTGGCGGTGGTGCGCTCAAGCCTGGAAAATCTGGAGCACGAAAACATTAGCGCGGGTGCCCGAACCTACGCGCAGCGCGCGCGCAGCGGCGCCGAACGCCTCGTGCAAATTTTGCGCGCTATGAGTGAAGCCACGCGTATGGAGCGTGCGATTGCCTCCGCCGAAGGCGAAACCTTCGATTTGCGCGCCGTTATTACCGGTGCCACCGCCGCGTATCGCGATATCGCTGGCAGCCGCCAAATCGTTTGCGAGGTGCCGAAAGACCCAGTCATGCTCTACGGTGCGCCCGAATTAATCCACCAAGCGCTGGATAAGTTGGTCGATAACGCCCTGAGCTTCACACCTGACGGTGGCCAAATCACCATCGCATTGCGCCAGATCGAGGGCGCGATCAACCTAGAGGTCACCAATCCCGGCCCGCGCCTGCCCGAAAAAATGCGCGGGCGTCTATTTGATTCCTTGGTTTCCATGCGGGATGGTAAGGCTGGCAGCCCGCATTTGGGTTTAGGCCTTTACATCGTGCGTCTAATTGCCGAATTGCACAGCGGTTATGCCAAAGCGCAGGATTTGGCGGATGAATCGGGTGTGGTGGTGACTTTGCACTTGGTGGGAATTAGGCAGACAGCGAAGAATGTGACGGCGCTGTAAAGTTCAGTCCTATTTCGCAGAAGTGCAATTAAATCCCAAGCAGCTTGAACCTAGGAAAAGCAGTTGACCGCTTACTAATTCCGTTAAACCTATGAATGCATTGAAGAAATCTGGTATTTCGAAGTTCACCTTGTGGGTGAGGCTCGCTACGAAAAAAATTGCACACTTTTTTGACGCCCCAGCGTCGTTGATTCGTCGTTGCAGGCAATGAGCATGCTGCCTCCTCTCGCCTCGCTGGAACGCCAAAAAATTGCACACTTTTGTCCGTCCAACTGCTTTTTCTAGGTTGAACCGATCGGTGCGAATTTCAACGCCTTACCACCGCCCGCACACCGCCCGCAATTTCAACCGCACAGGCAATCAAAGCGGGCAAGGCATGCCGACGCGCGGGAACCAGCAAATAGCGCGGCCGCCAGCTGGGTTGCCATTTTTCTTTGTACTCGCGCACGCCACGAAAGTTATAAAAGCGCTCGGCTTTTGCCACCACCATAGCGGCAATTTTGAGCCAGCTACCTGAGTGCGCAACCGCGTCCGCACGCACATCTTTCAGCGGCGCCATACCAAAACTAAATTCTTGGTAGCCGCTGGCTTTACCCCATTCAAGCAAGCGCGCAAATAGTAAATCCATAGTGCCACGCGGCGCGCTGTCGATATGGCGCATTAAATCGATCGCCAACAAATTACGGTCAGCGCTTTGCAGCACGTTAGCAAAAGCCACTAATTCAGCATCAGCATAAATCAACGCCAGCGGCAGGCCCAGCAGCGCGGGCGCATGAAAGCGGCCCAATGAAAAGCGCTTTTCAGATGCCCCACGACGGGCTAACCATTGTGCGCTTACTGCAGCGCATTGGGCGATTTGCGCGGCGTCAGCGCTTGGGCAAAACTCGAAGTGCAAACCAGAACGCTCGGCTTTCCGAATATTTTGGCGCAAGCCAGCAAAACTGGGCCCCGCCAAACTAAAGTGACTCAGATCAATAATCGCCTCCTCACCCAGCTTGTAGGCAAAAAATGGCTTGGCACTGAGCTGGTTCACGGCGAAGAGTGTTGCCTCATCGCTTTGATAAAACACCGCGTGTTTGTGCTTAGCCGCAGCACGCGCAAAAAATTCTGTCAGTAGCGCATCCCGGTGTTCCTGACGCATTGCCGGGGTGCCGACTGGCCCACGCAGGCCAATTTGGTACTCCGGAGTTCGTGCGTGCATGATGAAGTTCTGATGCGCATCAATCAGCAGATGTTTGTCCTGCTGTAATGCCAACCAGGCGCGTGGGTCGCTACTTTGCTGGACTAAGTCGCGCAAAGATGGCACGCCATTGGCCGGTTCGACCCGCGCCAGTTTTAGCTCGTCGGGCGTTAGTTCTAAGAAATTACAGGTGATTTTGTGCGATTTTTGCGCCTGGATGGGCCAATGTAATGCGCGACTAATCAAGCGCAACGGACGTAGCAGAATATTGTGCGAAGCATGTTGTTGCATCGTTGCTGCCTTAGGCTGTGGATGCGTCGGACTTTGGCGCGTCTGCGATCATTGCGATACTTAATTGCCCAGAGTGCAGTATTCCGATACGCCACGCATCAATCACCCAAACGATGGGTTTTGCGCTTAATTTGTCCAGCCATTAAATAAGGAACACCGATGCGACACGTCTTAGCAATCATCCTGATCGCTCTGTCAAACTTAGTGGCGAGTTTGGCGCAGGCGCAATTTAGCCCGGCCCAGCTGGTCCGCGCTGCGCGCAGCCAAATCGGCGTCACCACGCGCTACGACGCTAGCTATCAAAAACTTGATTACCCGAATGGTGACGTCGCGATTGGTGGCGGCGTGTGTACCGATGTGCTCATCCGCGCGCTGCGACTACAAAGCATCGATTTGCAGCGGTTATTGCATGAGGATATGCGCGCGCATTTTGCCGACTATCCAAAATTATGGCAGCTCAAACGCCCGGATAAAAATATTGATCATCGCCGCGTGCCGAATCTGCAGCGCTATTTCACCCGCCAAGGCTGGACGCTTAAACTGCCCGATAGCGCGCGCGCGCAGGCGGTCGATGCTTTTTTGCCGGGCGATATAGTGACCTGGATGCTGCCGGGCAATTTGCCGCACATCGGCATTATTTCGGATAAGAAAACGTTTTTCACCAGCACGTATTTGGTGCTGCATAACGTCGGGCTAGGTACACAAGAAGAAGATGCCTTGGCGAACTGGCCACAGACCGGGCATTTTCGCGTGCCGTCGAATCGACCAAAGTAACTGCAACCCGCCGCTATCCCAAGCCCTGCACTTGCATTACCCTTCACGCACTTTGATATTTTAGCTACGGAGCGCGTATGAACCAGGTGTTTGGCCAAGTCCTATTTGGAGTTTTTGGCCTTGCGGTGCTGATTGGCATTGCCTACGCATTCTCGAAAAACCGCGCCGCGATTGATTGGAAGTTGGTTTTGACCGGCATCGGGCTGCAGGTAGTGTTTGCGATTTTTGTAATATTGGGACCGCAAATGGTGCTGCGATTAAGCACGATTTCAGAGTTTTTACCTACCTTTATGAAACTGTTCGCGCAAACCTCGATTCTAACGAGCATCGTTTTTGCAGTTGCTGGCCACTTTGCTGGCAACGCAAAGCTCGGGCGCATTGCCGCTTACGCTTTCGGTGTCGCCGCCATACTTTCACTACCGTTTATGGGCGACATTTTCGACGTGTTGGCAAAAAAATTCGTCGAAGTCTTGGAATTTGTCCGTGAGGGTTCGGGTTTTGTATTCGCTGGCTTGGTCGATATTCCAAAATCTGGCTTTATTTTTGCCTTCCAAGTGCTGCCAACGATTATTTTCTTTGCCGCGTTGATGGGCGTGCTGTATCACTTAGGCGTGATGCAGCTGATTGTGCGGTGGATGACGATTGCGATCACCAAGGTCATGAATGTTTCGGGTGCGGAAACCACGTCCGTGTGCGCCAGCGTCTTTATCGGGCAAACCGAAGCGCCGTTAACCGTGCGCCCTTACATCGATAAAATGACGGAATCTGAGCTGCTTACGATGATGATCGGCGGCATGGCGCATATTGCCGGTGGCGTCATGGGTGCCTACATTATTATGTTGGGCGGTGGCGACCCAGTCACACAAGCTCTGTATGCGAAGCACTTTTTGGCCGCTTCGATTATGGCGGCACCAGCAACCTTGCTATTGGCGAAAATTTTGGTGCCGGAAACAGGCACGCCATTGACGCGCGGTGAAGTGCGTTTGCATGTCGAGAAAAACGCCAGCAACGTCATTGAAGCCGCTGCGATTGGTGCGGGCGATGGTTTGAAACTTGCGTTGAATATTGCCGCGATGTTGCTGGCTTTTATTTCTTTGATTGCACTTTTCAACGCGATTTTGGGTTGGGCAGGCAATGTCACCGGTTTTACCGCGTGGATGAACAGCGGCGCGATTCACACGGTGCCGTTCGTTTTGAATATTCAGACCATTTTGGGTTATATCCTGGCGCCGATTGCCTGGATTATCGGCGTGCCATGGGCGGATGCCATGACTGTAGGCTCACTGATTGGACAAAAAATCACGCTCAACGAATTTATCGCGTATCAAGAGCTTTCCAAAATCACAGTGGGTACTGGCCCTGGGCAGATGAGTCTGGACGCGCGCATTATTGCGACCTATGCCCTGTGTGGCTTCGCCAATTTCAGCTCAATCGCCATCCAAATCGGCGGTATCGGCGGGCTGGCCCCGGAAAGGCGCAGCGATTTAGCACGCATGGGCTTGATTGCGGTATTGGGCGGCTGCTTGGCCACGTTTATGACGGCAACGATTGCTGGCGTGCTGTTGAAGTTCACCTAGAACTTAACGCAATAGCACAGGGCGTTCGCGAAACCAGCGGTGCATGGGCGAATTTTTGCGCGCGCGGCGAGCATTTACGCCATCATTGGCGGCCAAAAAATAAGCTCCAACGCCGATGTCGCAGTTTGTTAAAGCCCCACCACATTCTATCGATGCCGAGCAAGCCGTGCTGGGCGCGCTGCTAATTGACCCAAACGCCTGGGATCGGGTGGTGGATCGCTTGGTTGAGGAAGATTTTTACCGCAAAGATCACCGGGTTTTGTTTCGCGCCGTCGCGCAATTGAAGGAATCTGGCCAAGCCTGCGATGCAGTTACGCTCGGGGATTGGTTACAGCGCAATCAATTGGCCGACGACGCTGGTGGCGTCGTGTATGCGATTGAATTGGCAAACAACACGCCTGGGGCTGCGAACGTTGTGGCTTATGCGGAAATCGTGCGCGAGAAAAGCGTGCTGCGCCAACTTTTGGATGCCGGCTCAAAGATCGTCAATACCGTCTACGAACCCGATGGCATGGATTCGCGCGCGCAGCTGGAAACCGCCGAGCGCGAAGTTTTCAAAATTGCTGAGGCCGGCAGCCGTGGCAAAGGCGGCTTAGCACCCTTGCGCCAAGCGCTGGTACAAACTTTGGACGAGCTGCAAAAGCGCTCTAGTTCACCGGAAGATGTCACTGGCTTATCCACCGGATTTTATGATCTGGATAAGGCCACCAGCGGCCTGCAGCCTTCGGATTTGATCATTATTGCGGCGCGTCCGTCGATGGGGAAATGCCTAGCTGCGAATACAGAAATTGTGCTGCAAGACGGCAGTGTGCAAACCATTGAGTCGATCTACAAAGCTGGCAAGGCCGAACTTTTCACCTTGTCTGAGCAATTTCGCATCACCGAAGCGGCACCCTCTGCGTTCGTGGATGATGGGATAAAGCCAACTTTTGAAGTCACCACCCGGCTGGGTCGGCGCGTTGAAAGTACCGCTGCGCATCCGTTTTTGACGCTCGATGGCTGGAAAGCGCTGCATCAACTTAAGGAGGGCGACTGGATTGCGGTGCCGCGAAAGTTGCCGGTTTTTGGTAGCCAAGCGATGCGTGATTGCGAGGTCAGCTTACTAGGCTATTTATTGGGTGATGGCGGGCTGACCGGTGCGACACCACGCTTTACCGCATCGAACCCGGCGATTACCGAGGATTTTCTTGCCTGCGTGCAGGAATTCGGTGGCGTGGTGGCAAACAGCGTGGAAAAACGCGTTGGCTTTGCGCCAACGTGGCAGCTTGCCGCCGAGGACTCTTTGATTTTGCACAATCGAAAGGTGTTTTCCGAGCAGCTCAATAGCGCGTTAGCGGGTTCGGCGAGATCCGCCGTGTCACTAGCACGGTGTGTCCGCGCGTCAACCGCAAGCGTTAGTTATTGGCGAGCTGGCCGGCAAATGCCTGATGCGTCAATGCGAGCGCGGATATTTGCCGAACTTAATGTTGAGCCACAAGCACCGCTAAGCCGTCGCCATGACCCAAACCCAATGACGCTTTGGCTGCGAAAGCTTGGCGTGATGGGTGCAGGCGCGCACAGCAAAACGATTCCGGCGCAAATATTTCAGCTGCCAAAAGTCCAACTCGCGCAATTTATCAATCGCTTATTTGCCACCGACGGCTGGGCAAGTTTGCTGAAAAGCGGGCAATCGCAGCTGGGATTTTCTAGCGTTTCCGAACGTATGGCGCGCCAATTGCAGCATTTATTGCTGCGTTTTGGCGTAATTGCCAAGCTGCGCCAGCGTGCGGTTAAATACGGGGAAACTCGTCGTATCGCTTGGCAATTAGATGTTACCGACGCGCATTCAATACTTACTTTTGCCGCTGAAATTGGTATCAAAGGCAAAGAACAAGCCTTGGCTGCGGTTGCTGCGGCCACGACCAACAAGCGCAGCCAAAGCAATGTCGAACTGATACCCACACAGGTTTGGGACAAAATCGCGAAAGCAAAAGCGGGCCTGAGCTGGGCGGAACTGGCGCGCCGCAGTGGCTACAACGATAGTAATTCGCATGTCGGCACGCGCGCGCTGTCCCACACACACTTGGCGCGGATTGCCTTGGTGTTGCAAAACCATGCGCCCAGTGCATTGGCGGACGAACTTAGCGCTCTGGCGCACAGCGATGTCTATTGGGACCGCATTAAAAGTATCGTCGCCACGGGCGCGCAGCAGGTTTATGACTTAACGATTCCCGAGACGCATAATTTCATTGCCAACGATATCTGCGTACACAACACCAGTTTCGTGATGAACATCGCCGAGTACGCCAGCCTAAAAAGTGGTCGTTCTGTTGCGGTATTTAGTATGGAAATGAGCACCCAGCAACTTGCACTGCGCACCATTTCCTCACTCGGCCGGATTCGCCAAGATAACCTGCGCTCTGGACGTTTGGCAGAAGAAGAATGGCCACGCGTGACCTCGACCATGTCTTTGCTTAAAGGTGCGAAGCTTTTTATTGACGACGAAGGCTCGCTCAGCCCCGCCGAAGTGCGCGCCCGCGCGCGGCGTTTGAAACGTGAGCACGGCTTGGGCCTGATCGTGGTGGATTACATCCAGCTGATGGTGGTACCCGGCACCTCGGAAAACCGTACTAATGAAGTGTCGGAAATATCGCGCTCCCTGAAAGCGATGGCGAAAGAACTCAGCGTGCCAGTAATCGCGCTCAGCCAGCTCAACCGCGCGGTCGAGCAGCGCACCGATAAGCGCCCGATGATGTCGGACTTACGCGAATCCGGCTCGATTGAGCAAGACGCCGACATCGTCGCCTTCATTTATCGTGACGATTACTACAATAAAGAATCGACCGAAAAAGGCGTGGCTGAAATTATTATCGCGAAGCACCGTAATGGCCCCACGGGTACGGTGAAGCTGAAATTCACCGGCATGTATACGCGCTTTGATAATTTGGAGCAGTCAAGGGGGATTTGAGGGAAGCATCACTGTGCTCGTCATTCCCGAGTGTTTTTATCGGGGATCCAGGTTTTACGCCTCAAACCTACTGGATTGCCGCCAAAAACAATAACCATGTAATCGTGGATACTCGATGCCACGTATGCAAGGATATTTAGCGCCCTGGTGTCTGATTTCTAACCCGGCGTTGGCCGCACCGCCTAAACCGTGGTGCCGTCGCGCTTGGTGCGCGCTTCGCTAAACGCTTCGCCGTGCACGACAAACCATGCGGATTCCGCGATATTGGTGGCATGGTCGCCAATGCGTTCGATGTTTTTCGCGATGAAAAGCAAATGCGAACAAGCGGTGATCATACGGGCATCTTCAGCCATGTAGGTCAGCACTTCGCGAAATAATCGGGTGTAGAGTTGATCTAGCTCGGCGTCGCGTTCGCGGATGCGTTTAGCCAGCTCCGCATCGCGCGTTAGGTAGGATTTGATCGATTCGCGCACCAGTTCTGCGGCAAGCTCGATCAGCGCGGGTAAACCGGCCACGGCGGGAATAATTCGACTTTGGTTCAATACTTTCGAGCGTTTTGCCACGTTTGCGGCTAAATCACCGACGCGTTCAATGTCGGCGGCAATTTTTAGCGTGCTGTAGACCTCGCGCAGGTCGCGCGCCATTGGCTGACGCAGCGCCAGCAAGCGCAGCACATCTTGGCTGATGGCACTTTCTAAGGCGTCGATTTCAACGTCAGCGGCGATCAAGGCACTGGCAGCGGCGTCATCCCGCGCCAGCAACACTGCACCGGCGTGCTCCAGTTGCGCCACGCTGAGTGCGCCCATGCGTTCGATTTCGCCGTACAGGCGTGCTAATTCGCTATCGAAGCTTCTGACGATGTGTTCGTTGCTCATTGTTGTCGCTCCTTAACCAAACCGGCCGGTAATATAGTCTTCGGTTTGCTGCTTGCTGGGTTTGGTGAAGATTTTTTCGGTAGGTCCATATTCGATCAAATCGCCCAAATACATAAACGCGGTGTAGTCCGAGCAGCGCGCGGCTTGCTGCATATTGTGCGTCACAATCAAGATCGTAAACTGCGTTTTAAGCTCAGCAAAAAGTTGCTCAATTCGGCCTGTGGCGATTGGGTCCAGCGCGCTGGTGGGTTCGTCAAAAAGTAGCACTTCTGGCTTTAGCGCCACAGCACGAGCAATGCATAAGCGCTGCTGCTGGCCGCCGGAAAGCCCTAAGGCGCTGCGTTTGAGCTTGTCTTTCACTTCATCCCAAAGCGCACCTTGGCGCAGCGCTTGCTCGACGCGCGCATCCATCTCACTGCGCTTTAGCTTCTCAAAATGATTGATGCCGTAGGACACGTTGTCATAAATCGACATGGGAAATGGCACAGGTTTTTGAAACACCATACCGACTTTGGCGCGCAAACGATTTAAGGAATAGTTTTTATCCAGCACATTTTCACCATCCAGCAACACCTGGCCTTCGGCGCGCTGCCCTGGATAAATCGAATAAATCCGATTAAAAATGCGCAGCAGTGTCGACTTGCCACAGCCGGAAGGGCCGATCAACGCGGTAATGCGGTGATCTAAAACGTCTAAATTGATGTCTTTGACCGCTTTGAAATCGCCATAATAAAACGCCAAATCGCGCGCGGCGATTTTTGCGGGAATTTGTGCCGAGCTATCAGGTGCCGCTTGATTTACATTGATCGTGGTACTCATGACTCGGCCTTCTTGGAAGCGCTCAAAGTGCGGGCGAGCAGACTTAGCGCCAGCACGAACAAGGTGATTAAAAATGCGCCGGCCCAGGCAAGTGAATTCCAATACTCAAATGGACTCATGGCGAAATCTGCGATCACCTTGGGCATATTCGCCATCGGCGCGGTCAAATCGGTGCTCCAGTATTGATTGCCTAGTGCGGTGAACAGTAAGGGCGCCGTTTCGCCACTAATGCGCGCCACACCGAGCAAAATACCGGTCAAAATTCCCGGCCATGCCGCGCGCGCCAAAATCTGGATGTTCATTTTCCAGAGCGGAATACCCAAACTTAACGCCGCCTCACGCATTTGCGTCGGCACCAGCCTAAGCATTTCATCGGTGGTACGCACCACGACGGGAATGATGATCAAGGCCAGCGCCACCGAACCTGCTATCGCGGAATAGCCGCCAAAGGGTTTGACTAGCAAGCCGTAAACAAATAGGCCAAGCACAATCGATGGCGCGGACAATAAAATGTCATTAATAAAGCGAATCGCTTCGCCACGTTTGGTGTGATTTGCGTATTCGGCCAAATACACGCCGGCCGCCACGCCAATCGGCGCACCCATCGCGGTGCCTAACGCACAAATCAACACGCTGCCAAAAATCGCATTCGCAAGCCCGCCGGACTCAACGCCAGGTGGTGGAGTCATTTCAGTAAATAGCGATAGGCTCATTGCCGCCACACCCTTGCCGAACGTGGTCCACAAAATCCAACCGAGCCAAAATAAGCCAAACAGCGCGGCGGCGGCGGAAAGCGTCAGCACCACCGCGTTGATAATTTTGCGCTTTCGATAACGCCGTTCGGCAAAGGCGGCTTTGCTGAGCTTGGCTGCGTCAATGGAATTTGTGCTCATGAACCGGCCCGCTTCGCTAATTGCCGCAACATTAATTTGGCCGGAATCAGTACCGCCAGCACCACCATAAACAGCACAAAAGCCAGCGCAATGAGAGAGGACTCATACAGCGGCGAAACCGAAGCCTCCGCGAATTCATTCGCAATCGTTGCGGTAATCGAGGTACCTGGGTCTAGTAATGACGGGCTGAAATTGAAGGAATTGCCCAGCACGAAGGTAACCGCCATGGTTTCCCCCAAGGCG
>JANNYA010000175.1:0-14161 GCA_031409855.1 Rhodanobacteraceae bacterium
CAAAAATTCAACGACTGCGTTCGCACAGAGAAATTCTTCGATCTGCGCGATCGTCGTTAGCCGTGTTTCGTTCATGTTGATCACCATCCTTGAATGATCAACCCATCAAAACCACCTCGCCTAATCCAATTTCAGGCTCACCCCTGCTTGGATTCACGTCGCTCGCTCAGGCTCATACCTCATTGGACAAGGCTCAAGCTTGGCGACAAACTCCGCGCGGTTCAAAATGCGGGGCGAGGGTGAATTCTCGCCGATCACCCCGGCGTTTTTCATCACGCCCTCGATTTGCTTATCCAGCTCATCACGGTCAGTCACCACCAGAATGCGCGCCTCGGGATCGTGTTCCAGCAGCCACTTGGCCAGCAGCACCATCAGGATGCTCTTGCCGCTGCCCTGCGTGTGCCAGATGACGCCACCCTCGCGGATGCGAATGCGCTCTTGCGCCGCTTTCACGCCGTTAAATTGGTGCTGACGCGGCACTTTTTTGAAACCAGCGTCGAAAATGACGAAGTTGCGGATCAAATCGAGCAGTCGAGATTTCTCGCACATCTCTGACAATGGAGAATTGAGAATGGAAAATTGAGAATTGATCGCCGCTTCCAATTCTCCATTTTCAATTTTCAATTCTCCATTGTTAACTGCCTTCCACTCCACAAAAAACTCTTCCTTCGTGGTCACCGTGCCGTAGCGCAGCCCTTGCGAATCACTGCCGGCAAATACCAATTGCACGGTGGCGAAGAATCCCAAATTGAAAATGTCTTCCTGATTGGTGATCAGCTGGCGCACGCCATCGCCGATCTCCACCGAGCTGCGTTTCAGTTCGATCACGCCAATGGCGATGCCATTGATATACAGCACGAGGTCAGGCCGCCGCTGATAGCCGCGACCTTTTAGCGTCACTTCCTCAGCTAAGGCGAAGTCGTTTTGCGAAGGCGTTTGCCAATCCACCAAATGCACCGTTTCGTGCGGCTTTCCGGCAGCGATTTGCACCGACACACCGTAGCGCAGCAGTTGATAAGTGCGCAGATTCGCTTGATACAGCGTAATGCCAGTGGCGTCCGCCGCCGCCATTAGTTTTTGCAAGGCTGCAGCAATATGCGCCTCAGAATAGCCGCGCTTCAACAGATTCGCGCGCAGAAAATCCACCTCGATACAGCGATTATTTTCGCGTTTGTGCCAGTCGCCTAAATAATCGTAGCCCAGGCAATCCGGCCGCGACTTGTCCGTGAATAGCGCGACGACGCGGTTTTGGGTTTTGCGCTCGGAACGGGGGCTATTCAATTGAGAATTGAAAATTGAAAGTGGAGAATTAGCGGGCATTGGACGAGCTTTTTGATGTTTTCACGATGGCTACCAGCAGCTTGATAAGTTCCTGCGCATCTGGGTGAATTGACTCATATTGGTCTTGGGCAAGGTAGTCACTTTGGTGCAGCAGCTCGACCCAATAACCCGTTTCATTGGCTTCTTTCAAAGCAATGCTCATCTTGCTGATGAAATCCGGCTTGCTTTGTGCGTGTTCTGCCTCGCGAATCAGCGCGCCGATAGCGGTGCCACTACGCAGTACCTGTTTGGAAAGCACAAACTCGCGTTTGATATCCTGAAGATACTTTGCCAACTTGAAGATGCGCAGCGCAAAAGCAAACGACTTCTCCTTAACCGGATTCTGCTTTTGTGCAGCTACGTTTTCCATTTTCAATTCTCCATTATCCATTATCCATTGGCTCCCAACGCCCACCTTTTTTTGGGCCAACATAGCGTAAGCGCCCTTGCTCGCGTAGTTTTCCAGCGGCACGTTCTACCGCGCTAGTTGATTTACCCAAGCGCGCAGCGACGTCCGCCAAGCTCAGCGTTGGTTGCTTCAGCAATAGCTGCAAAATCTGCTCAGGTGTTTTTACCCGCGTTTCTACCGGCGTTTCCACCCGCGTTTGACTATTAATCGCCTGCTCAAGCGCCTCCGCAATTGCATCCAGCATAAACAAGATAAAGCAGGTGCAATCCCCGGCCTTATCCGCTTCGCCCAGCACGCGGTAGTAATCGCTTTGGCGGCTTTTCACTACGGTTTCGACCGGCAAATACGCCAAGATCGGCTGCCAACGCGACAAAATTAGCGTTTGCCACAAGCGCCCGACGCGGCCATTGCCATCGCTGAAGGGGTGAATGAATTCTAATTCGTAGTGAAAGGCGCAAGAGGCAATCAGCGGATGCGCATCGGTTGCGGCTAACCACGTTAACAAATTCACCATCAGGCGCTGAACTTGGCTGGGTGGCGGCGCCATATGCACCAATTGTTGCCCGTGATAAATGCCGACGCCGCCTTGCCGCCAATGGCCCGCGTCATCGGCCAAACCACGCAGCAGCAAACCGTGCGCGGCCAATAGATCGTCGAGTTGAGTGGGCTGCCAATCGGGCAGCGCTTCGTAAGCGGCGAAGGCGTTGCGCACTTCTTGAATCTCGCGCGGCAAACCTAATACCGTTTTGCCGTCTAGTACGGCGGTGACTTGTTCGATGGACAGCGTGTTTTGTTCGATCGCAAGCGAGGCTTGAATCGTTCGAATGCGATTACCCCGACGCAGTTGCGGCACCAGCTCGCCGGGGTTCGCTTGTTTCCATCGGCCCAGCCATTCGCCAATGTCAGTGACTTTGGACAGCATGGCGTGGCTGAGCGCAAAAGGAGGCGCGTACAATTGAGAATTGAAAATTGAAAGTGGAGAATTAGCGGGCATTTTCAATGTTCCACTATCCATTTACTAACCGGGTTCTGCCGGTGAGTAACTCTTGCATCATCGCTTGTTTGAGCGCGTGGGTTTTGTCGCGGCGTTGTTCTAAGCCGGATAGTTCGGCATCCATGTCGGTTAGGATTTGGGCTATGGCGGTTTGTTCGGATTTTTTTGGAGGGGCGATGATTTCCAGTTTAAGAATCTTTGAGACGGACAAGCCAGGTTGAGCCGAGGACTCGGAATACTGATTGAGATTCATTCGGCCCAACACGGATGTAAGCCATCGAATGTCGACATCCGCCGAAGCGGTAACAACGATTGCATGTTCGGACGCGAAGAACTGCCCCTCTGCTCCGTAGACATTGCCGCACAACGCACCCTGACGACCAACGAGCGCATAGCCTCCATCGTGCGTAAAGCTCGTCGTGTATCCCCTTAGACCGTTCCCTCCGTAGCAAGGATATTTTGAGAACTGGTCAATATTGGCACTCGTAATTCCTGCACCACTTTTCATTGAGCAGAATTTTGAGAGACTCTTCACCTCCCAATCCCCACAAAAACCCGGCAACCGAGTTTGGCCGGTAAGTAGTTGCTGCATGACAGCCTGTTTGAGGTCGCGCTTCTTGGTGATGAGTTGGTCAAGTCCGGCAAGTAGCGCATCGACGTCGCTTAGGGCGGTGGCGATGGCTTGTTGTTCGGGGAGGGGTGGGATGACCAGCGATAGCTTCCGTTGAGCCGTGATTGGTACTTGGAAGCGTGTCGATTGCGCCATCACAGCCTGATACTGTCTTACGAAGTGCTGAGCTTGAAGAGCGCCCTTAAGATATAAATTTCTCAGCTTCGCGGGATTGCACCGAAAATAGGTGGCTGTGGTGCTGATTATCACGACCGGATAGGCGGTCTTCAAGAGTGCGACGGGACCAACCGTCGCGTTGTGGGCAAACAGCACGTCTCCGTCTCGGGCAACTCCCTTGCGGAACTGTGAGGCCCGCTCGTCGCTCAAGAATTTACAACGTGTGAATGTGACATTGCCCGCCTCGAAATCATTCGCTCCGACATAAGGCACACCATACGACTTAAACTCATGGCTTCGCGGATACAATTCGCCGTGGTTGCCATCGAGGTGCCCAAAAATGAACTGGTTCTCGATGAGGTCGCCGATTTTCGCAACAACCCAATCCTCCGGAATAACCCCCACCTCAGTCTGCTTGTAACCCGGCGGAATCAATGGAAAATTGAGAGTTGAAAATTGAGAATTGGAAAGGCTCACTGCGCATTCTCCATTTTCAATTTTCCATTTTCAATTCGCCCAGCAAGCCGACGGATTTCGTCTTTGTCTCGGCTCAAGGCAAGTCGGTGGTAGAGACTGCTGGCGATCTGGCGCTGAAGCTCGCGAACGGTCCACTGGTTGGCTGCAGCTTCGATCTCGTAAAACCGGCGCTCAGCGGTATCGTCTAGCGTGAGCAATTCGACGTAGTGGGACCAGCCGAGTATGAAGTGGCTGGGAAGTTTGGCGATAATTTCGCGGCCCGTGCTCAATAGGCCCGACATTGTCGGGCTTTTCTGTGCCTCCGCAGGCAATTGATCGGATTGGTCCGACAGTGTCGGACCCATTGAAAAAAGCCGATAAAATGAACGGTAAAGTTTCAGCCGGGTGACGGAAGTTCCTTTTATTTTCAAAGGCTTGAGGCGATCCGCAAGGCTGGTGAGCAATCGTGCACCGTATTGCGCCCGATCTGCCCCCGATTGCTCAAATTCCGCGATGTAGTGCCCAAATAGCCAATTTCGTGCGACAAGGTGGGAATCCACCACTCGGATAGCTCTGACAAAAAGTTCTTCATGTGTCTGCTGGCAAAAGGTGACGAGCTGTTCAAAGTCCATCGGTGAGTTCATGGCGCGGCTCCTGGTTTTTGCAGTTGCTTGATCATTCCACCGCATTTGTCGGCGATGGCAACGAGCGCAAACAGCTCTTTGGAGCCATTTTTAATTACATCGAATTCGATGGAATTGAAACGGCGCAACACCGTTGGCGTTGAGACAAAAATGTAACTACGCATCATCCTAAACCCACCGGAAACAACGACGAATTTACTCCCGACCCCGGCAGGGGTCGCACCGCGTTGTGCGACCCCTGCCGGGGTCGGCGCACCACGATCTAGGTTCCGGTGGTCTATGCCGCTGCGCGGCTCCGACACACCGGCTACCTTCTGTGATCCCTGCGGGATCATGACCCGGCACCTTTTGGTAATTGCAACGAGCGCACTGCATGCGAAGTAAGCGTCTGCATTTGGCGAATCGCGATTTGATTCAGGCGTTTGAGCCTGTCGCCCTGTGGCAGCGCCATGTGAATAAATTCGGCGTTCATGCCCTCGATATTGGCAAGCACCAGCAGCTGCTCAATCGTGGCATGGTCGCGCATATTGCCCTCCAGCTTGGGATTGGCATCACGCCACTGTTTCGCGGTCTGGCCGAATAGCGCCACGTTCAGCAGATCGGCCTCAGTCGCGTAGGTGATCGCGGCCTGCAGCGAAGTGACTTCGGCTGGAATCAGGTGCGCTTTGATAGCGTCGGTGTGAATGCGGTAATTGAGTTTGGAAAGCGTGCGGTTGAGGTTCCAGGCCAGCGAAAGTCGGCGGTTTTCGTCGGTTTTTAGGCGCTGGAATTCTTTGATAAGGTAGAGTTTGAATTCCGGGCTCAGCCATGATCCAAACTCAAAGGCGATGTCTTGATGCGCGTAACTACCACCGTATCGTCCGGCGTTGGCGAGCAGCCCTTTGGCTCCGGTCAATTCGATCCATTTCTTGGCTGAAAGAAAGAAGCTGTTTCGTCCGGCCTCATTTCTAATTCCCTCGAATTCGAGGGAATTAAAATCTGCGTTGTGGATTTGCTCCCAGACGCCGAGGAACAGGACGGTATCCTTATTCTTAAGCCACTGCTCAATAAGCGCGCTGCCGCCTTCAAAATTTCGCACCATGTCGGTGAGCGAAATATAGTCGCCATGTTCCTTAGACAGAATGGTGATTTCCGTGCCTTGAACTTCGATAGTGGTCTTCTTCGGTTTGCTCATAACGTTGCTCCCATCTTTCTAAGATGCCCATCCACCCGCGCCGCCAGTGTTGCCACGTTATCCACGAGCTGCGGCAATGGTGCTGCATAGCGTTCGGCCAGCTGTCGGATGCGGCCGGTCAAGGTTTGCGAGACGCGGTCGAGCTCGCCCTGCACGGCGTCGCTAATGGTTGTCAGCCATTTGTCGTCCACCACCAGCGTTTTGATTTCAATCTCGGTCAGAGTGGGGTATTTGGCACCAATCTTGGCTTCAAGCCCGTCCTGCGCGGCTTTGAGTTTGAGCTTGGCGTACGCCTGCTGGTCAAGCAGCGCGGTGTAGCTTTCCAGGGCTAGTCGTTCGTCGGCGTAATCCGGATCGCGGCCGATGTCTTTGAGGCGCGCTTTCAAGGCTTTGGCAGTGATTTTTTGCTTCTCGGCTTCACCTTCGATCACCTCACTCAGCAATCCTTCCTCACCGCTGTGTTCCTCGATGGCCTCAGTCAGCTGTTGTTCGACACTGGCGAGTTCGGCTTCCAAGGCGGCAATGGCGTCCCGCTCGGCGGCAAAATAGCGGGCGATGAGTAAGTCGGCGGGAATTAGGTCGGACTTAAAGCGGCGCTTGCCGATTTTGAAGTCTTCCTTCTCGGGCCAGACCAGCTTGCCGTCTTTGCTTTTGAGCTGAACGATTTCGCGCGGCAGCGCCGCCTGCATCCAGCCAACATCGGCGATCAGGTAGCAATCGTCTTTCATGGACGCGTCCCAATAGTCCATCAGGTGCTGATAGACATCGTAGGCGTCCAGCAGCGGCGCGCGCTTGAAGGTGTCGAGCAACTCTTCCGCGATGGCTTCGATCAGCGGCTTTGGGTGGCCGCCTTTGCCCAGCGCGGTCAGCTGCGCAACACAGGCCGTCTGCCAGTTTGTGTAAAGCGTGTGGGCCGCGCTGGTGAACGCGGTGAACTCGGCGTGGCCGAAGATGGCTTCTTTTAATTGAGAAGTGAGAATGGAGAGTTGAAAATAGTTGGGGCGCAGTGGTTTGAATAATGCGGCACGCAGGCTGGGCATGATCTGCCAGTAGTTGCCCAGCGCATCCAGATCGCGTGTAGGAATGCCGCCGCGCAGATGGCCGTCGATGTCCTGTAAATCCTCGGCTTCACTGCTGTCGATGTAGCGCGGCAGGTTGAGGTTGTAGTCGTTCTTTGCATCGGCGATTTCTGTACTCGCTACCATGCGGGCAAAGCGCGGGTCGCTTTCATCTTGGCGGCTGAAGGCATCGACAATCTTGTGCAAATCCTGCTCGCGCAGCCGATTCTTCGGGCCATCTTTTTTGAAGCCTTTGGCCGCATCAATCATAAAAACACCCTTGCGTGCGGCGGCATTTTGCTTGTCCAACACCAGAATGCAGGCCGGGATGCCGGTGCCGAAAAACAAATTGGCGGGCAGGCCAATAATCGCCTTGAGGATGCCCGAGCGCACCAATTGCTTGCGAATCAAGCCTTCGGCATTGCCGCGAAACAGCACGCCGTGCGGCAGAATGCAGGCGGCTTTGCCGGTGTTTTTCATCGAACGGATAATGTGCAGCAGATAGGCGTAGTCGCCCTGTTTAGCAGGCGGCACGCCCCAGCTGAAACGCTGAAAACTATCGCCGCTGCCAGCCTCGCCCAAGCTCAAGCCGGTGGACCAAGCTTTGTCGGAAAACGGCGGATTCGCGACCACGTAATCATAGGTGCGCAGTTGCTCACCGTCCTTAAACTTGGGGTCAAAGAGCGTGTTGCCAGACAATACGTTCGCGGTTGGAAAGTCGTGCAAAATCATGTTCATACGCGCCAGGCCAGCGGTAGTCACGTCCTTTTCTTGGCCTTCGAGCGTGATGTGCTTTGCGGCCTCGGCGGCGACTTTCAGCAGCAAGGACCCGGAGCCGCAGGTCGGATCGTAGGCGGTGGTGGCGGCAATCGAGTTGGCGGGCGTGATGCCGATCACCTTCGCCATGATTCGGCTGACTTCGGACGGCGTGTAGAACTGGCCTTTGCTCTTGCCTGATTGTGTGGCGAAGTGGCGCATTAGGTATTCGTAGGCATCGCCCAAAATATCGTCGTTCTCCGCACGGTTTTTCGAGAAATCGAGCGCCGGGTTCTCGAAAATAGCGATCAAATTGCCGAGCTTTTCAACCTTGTCCTTGCCATCGCCGAGCTTGTTGGAATCATTGAAATCAGGAAAGTCGCTGCGCGCCAAGCGAAAATTGCAGTCAATCAGCGGCTGAATGACCTGCGTGTTGATCTTATCGCCAATATCCGGCTTGCCCTTCAGCGCCACCATATCGCGAAAGCGCGCGCCCGCTGGAATATTGACCGGCGGCGCGAAATCGTCACTGTCGCCATATTTGTCGGAGATGTATTTGATGAACAGCATAAACAAGACATAGTCTTTGTACTGGCTGGCATCCATGCCGCCACGCAGTTCATCACACGAAGCCCAAAGCGAGGAATACAGGTCGGATTTCTTGATGGCCATGGCGATCCTTGTCATTGACGCTGAACTGGCGAGGCTAGCACAGCGACACGCCGCCAAAAGCGTGCGGGAATGACGCGTAACGCCTTCCTATCCGTCGTCATCCCCGAATGTTTTAGTCGGCAAAATTCAAGTTACCCTTGAATAGCAATTGTTTGACACCAGCTTGAGTATTGTTCGACAATAATCGAACATTAGATGGCTTTTATGCAAACGACTTAAGCGCGTTCATAGGCATAATCACCCCCAAACACATATTTAGGAAATCGCTATGCAAGTCGGTTTTTTTCGCTTCCTTGGAACGGCTAGCACGCTGACATTGGCACTGTTGCTGCTTGCTGCATGCCAGAAAAGCGACTCGGGCGCGCCCGCAGTCAGTCCAGGGCCACCGCCCGCTGAGGTCAGCGTCGCCCCGGTGGTCAATAAAGAAATCACCGAGTGGGATGACTTCACCGGCCGCGTCGAGGCGAAAGAAACGATTGAGATTCGCCCGCGTGTGGGTGGCTATTTGGCGTCGGTGAATTTTGATGAGGGCAAGGAAGTTAAGAAGGGGCAACTGCTATTCGCGATTGATGATCGCGAATATCGTGCGGCGCTGGAAACCGCAGCAGCGAATGTCGCACGTGCGCAGTCGCGCAGTGAGGTGGCCGCCGGGGAAGTCGCGCGCTCGAACAAATTGTTGGTGGCGCGCGCAGTCAGCCAGGAAGAATTCGCGAACCGCGAGGGCGAGTTGCGTCAGGCCGTGGCGGATGTGCGCTCAGCCCAGGCCAGTTTGACGCAAGCACGCCTGAATCTGGAATTCACCCGCATTGAATCGCCGATTGATGGCCGTATTGGCTTAGCGATGATGCGCCCGGGTAATTTGGTGGCACCTGGAACGACCTTGCTGGCGACGGTGGTGTCGCTGGATCCGATGTATGTTTATTTTGAAGGCGACGAGCGCACTTATCTGAAGTATCAGGACATGGCGCGCGCTGGCGAACGGCCTAGCTCGCGTGATGCGCAAAATCCGGTGCGCATGGGTTTGGCGAATGAAGAGGGTTATCCGCACGCGGGCGTGATGGATATGGTCGATAACCAGCTCAATTCGCAAACCGGCTCGATCCGCGCGCGCGCGGTGTTTGACAATAAAGCGGGGATATTCACGCCTGGGCTATTCGCGCGCATCCAGTTGATGGGCAGCGGCACGCGCCAAGCACTGCTGATTCACGATCAAGCGGTGCTGACCGATCAGGATCGCAAATATGTCTTTGTCGTCGGCCCCGGTAGCACCGCGTTGCGTAAAAACATCACTTTGGGTGATTCGGTCGATGGGCTACGCATCGTTGTGGCTGGTTTGGACGCGGCTGACACGATTGTCGTCAACGGTATGCGCAAAATTTTCTTTCCAGGCATGCCGCTAAAAACTAATGTTGTGCCGATGGCTGCGCCGAATACGCTGCCGCCTGCGCCGGCGGCTAGCTCTGCGCCTGAAAAGCAGGGCTAAGCGATGAAAAATGGATTTTCAAAAACATTTATTGAGCGGCCGATTTTGGCCGCCGTGCTATCGATCCTAATTTTTGTCGCGGGCTTGATTGCGATTCCGAATCTTCCCGTTACCGAATACCCAGAAGTGTCGCCACCGACGATCCAAGTCACCGCGATTTATCCGGGTGCGAATCCGAAAATTATTGCCGATACCGTCGCTGCGCCGCTCGAAGAAGCGCTCAACGGTGCGGAGAATATGATCTATATGAAATCCGCCGCTTCCAGCGATGGCACGCTGTCGCTATCGCTAACCTTTAAGCTGGGCGCTGATATTGATATTGCCGCGATGCAAGTGCAAAACCGGGTGGCGCAAGCGCTGCCGCGTTTGCCCGAGGCGGTGCGCCAGCTGGGTGTGACGACGGCGAAGGCCTCACCCAATATCACCATGGTGGTGCACATCATTTCACCAAAAGAAACGCACGATGGCTTGTACCTCTCCAACTTTGCCACCCTGCGTGTGCGTGACGAGTTGGCGCGCTTGAACGGCGTCGGCAATGCCCAGGTTTTTGGTGCGGGTGTGTATGCAATGCGGGTATGGATCGACCCGGATAAAGCCGCTGCGCGTGGTTTGACCGCGCTGGATGTAGTTGCCGCGATTCGCGAGCAAAATATCCAGGTGTCTGCCGGCGCGTTGAACGCCTCGCCACAGCCCAAAGGTGCCAGCGTGCAGCTGCTCGTGAATGCGCAGGGACGTTTGGAAACGCCTGAAGAATTTGGCGCGGTGGTGCTGCAAACTGGTGCGGATGGCGCGATTACGCGTTTGCGGGACGTGGCACGCGTGGAGTTGGGCTCGAATTCCTATTCCTTCAATTCCCTGCTGAATAACAAACAGGCGGCGGCGATTGTGATCTTTGAAGCGCCGGGCGCGAACTCGATCGCGCTTTCGGATGCGGTGCGCGCGAAGATGAAAGAGCTAGCGAAAGGCTTTCCTGAGGGCGTTAGTTGGGATGTGATGTATGACCCGACCGTGTTCGTGCGCAAATCGGTGGAGTCGGTTATCTCCACGCTGTTAGAAGCGGTCGCGCTGGTGGTATTGGTGGTGGTGCTATTTTTGCAAACCTGGCGCGCCTCGATCATCCCGCTGTTGGCGGTGCCGGTGTCCATTGTTGGCACGTTTGCGGCACTCTGGCTGCTCGGCTACTCGATTAATGTCCTAACATTATTTGGCTTAGTGCTGGCGATTGGGATTGTGGTCGACGACGCGATTGTCGTGGTTGAAAACGTTGAGCGCCATATTGAAGAGGGCATGGCACCGAAGCAGGCGGCATTTAAAGCGATGCGCGAAGTCACCGCGCCGATCATCGCGATTTCGCTGGTGTTGATCGCGGTATTCGTGCCGATTGCCTTTATTGATGGCGTCACCGGCCAGTTTTACCGCCAATTCGCGGTCACGATTGCGATCTCGGTGCTTATCTCGGCGTTCAATTCGCTCACGCTTTCCCCAGCGCTGGCGGCGGCTTTGCTACAGCCGCACGGTGCGAAAAAAGATGTTTTGGCGCGCGCGATTGATGGCGTATTCGGCGGCTTTTTCGGCTGGTTCAACCGCGTATTCAAACGCCGCAGTGAGCGTTACTCGGCCGGTGTGGGCGGCACCATTAAGCGCGCGCCTAGACTGCTGATTGTCTACGGAATTTTGGCAGTGATGGCGTTTTTAAGCTTTCGCTTGGTGCCAGCGGGTTTTATTCCCACCCAGGACAAGCAGTATCTTTTCGCGGGCGTGCAGTTACCTGAAGGTGCCACGCTAGAGCGCACGGAAGCGGCGATGCGGCGTATGGGCGAAATTGCGCTGGCAACACCGGGCGTGGCGGATGTGGTGCAGTTTCCTGGCTTGAATGCCGCACATTTTGTTAGTACGCCCAATGTCGGCGTTATGTTTGTTAGCCTCAAAGACGCAGCAGAGCTACCCAAGCCTGCCTCGGCGATTGCTTCGGACTTGACCATGGCCTTCGATTCAATTCAGGACGGCGGTGCATTCGCGGTCATGCCGCCGCCGGTGTTTGGTTATGGGAACGCGGCGGGTGTCGATGCCTTTGTGCAGGATCGTGGGCGCATTGGCTATGGCGAGTTAAACAATCAAGCGCAAAATCTGGTCAATGAACTGCGCAACATGCCGGAATTTTCGCCATACACCGTGTATTCGTCTTTTCAATCCAATGTTCCGCAAATGGATGCCATCGTTGATCGCGACAAAGTCAAATTGTCGGGTCTGCGCTTGACCGATGTGTTCGATACCTTACAAATTTATTTGGGTTCGGCCTACGTCAATGATATGAACCTTTTTGGCAAAACTTATGCGGTCTATGCGCAGGCTGACGCCAAATTCCGTGACCAAGCAGACGACGTAGCGCGCATGAAAGTGCGCTCAGCCAGTTCTGAAATGGTGCCACTGGGCAGCGTGGTGCGCCTCGTCCCAAGCTATGGCCCGGATCCGGTAGTGCGCTACAACGGCTATCCATCCGCAGACATCAGTGCCGGCCCGAGTTCCCCCAATATTTCGGCGGCGCAAACGGTTGCCGCAGTGAACGAAACTGCCGCAAGGCTGCTGCCGCAAGGCATGAATATTGAGTTCACCGGCCTAACCTATCAACAAGTCAATCAAGGCAACGCCAGTTTGATCGTGTTCCCGCTGTGCGTGCTGCTGGTGTATCTGGTGTTGGCGGCGCTCTATGAAAGCTGGTTGCTGCCTTTGAGCGTGATTTTGATTGTGCCCATGTGCCTGCTGTCGGCAGTCGGCGGCATTTGGTTGCTGAACACGGTCAAGGGGCTTTACTTCGGTTTGTCGATCGCATGGGGTTGGATTCCACCGCCGCCGATCTCAGCGCCGCCGACGTTTATTGACTTAAATATCTTTACCCAGATTGGTTTGATTGTGCTGATGGGCTTAGCCTGCAAAAACGCGATCTTAATCGTGGAATTTGCGCGTGAGCTTGAACATCGCGGCATGAAAATTGCGCAAGCCGCGCAAGAGGCCTGCCGCTTGCGGCTTAGGCCAATTTTAATGACTAGCTTTGCTTTCATCATGGGCGTCACGCCGTTGATGCTCGCCAGCGGTGCCGGTGCGGAAGTGCGCCAAGTGATGGGCTTCACTGTTTTCGCAGGGATGTTGGGCGTCACGTTTTTTGGCCTGATTTTCACGCCGGTGTTTTATGTTTTTATACGCCAAGTATTGCAGGGCGGAGCGCCATTGCCGAACCATGATGCCGATACTGATGACTCGGAGCTGCAGCATGCTTAAATCCAGTCCACGCTTTGTGATGCAACGCATTGCTTCACTCAGCGCCGCCATTATTGGCGCGCTCAGCGTGGCTGCCTGCACGGTTGGCCCCAAGTACGTGCAGCCGAAAATTGTGGTGCCCAAGGTTTTCGACCAAGCGCCGCAACTAGCAAATAACCCAGTCAGTACGCAGACCTTCCAGGCTTTTGGCTCCGCCGCGCTAAACGACTTTATCGCGCGCGCGCTGGCGGAAAATACCTCGATATTGCAAGCCGCCGCGCGCTTGAACGAAGCACGCGCTTATCGGGGGCTGACCAAATACAGTTTGTTCCCGACCACGACCGCAGCGGCTGAAAAAGATCGCAGCAAAGTCTCCGAGCTAGATCCGCAGGCCCAGCCTGGGTTGTCCATTTCAGACCGCAACGATGTCGGCTTTAATGTTGCTTGGGAAATTGATTTATTTGGCAGTTTGCGCAATCAGAGTGCAGCGGTGATTTTGCGCATGCAGGCGGCGGATGCGGCGCTGGCGGATATGCGGCGCTTGATCGTCGCGGAAGTAGCACAAACTTTTTTCGCGGCTTTGGGCGCGCGCGAACGTATCGCAATCACGCAACGAAATCTTGCCAATCTAGAAGAAAGCGAGCGGATTGTGGCCGCCTTGGCCGAGGCTGGGCGCGGTACGGATCTGGATTTGGCGCGGGCCAAGTCATTGCGTTTAACCGTCGCCTCAAGCTTAGCGCTGCAGCGTGCGGAACTGGTGCGGCAAGAGCTGCGTTTGGCAACATTGACGGCGATGCCCGTGGCCGATGTGCGCGCGCAATTGCAGAAACAATCGGCGTTTCCTGATTTGCCAAAACTAACAGCGGTCGGAACGGTCGAACAATGGCTCAAGCGTCGGCCGGACGTGGCTGCCGCCGAATTGACGCTGAAAGCCCAGACCAGTGATGTCGGTGCGCAAGTGGCAGAGTATTTCCCGAAGCTCAATCTACTGGGCAGCTTTGGTTCAGTTGCCGGCTCCGGCTCTGATTTGTTTGGCACTGGCACAGATCGCTGGCGTTTTGGCCCGAGCATAAGCTGGCAGTTTTTGAACTTTGGCCGGGTAGGGCAGTACGTAAAAGCCGAGCAAGCGCAGTTGGACGGCGTGGCGGCGGCC
>JANNYA010000176.1:0-11643 GCA_031409855.1 Rhodanobacteraceae bacterium
ACTATGAATGCCTGTGTGGCAAGTACAAGCGCATGAAGCATCGCGGTGTGGTTTGCGAAAAGTGCGGCACAGAAGTGACGTTGGCGAAAGTGCGCCGCGAAAACATGGGGCACATTGAACTGGCTAGCCCGACCGCCCATATTTGGTTCCTGAAATCCTTGCCTAGCCGCATTGGTTTGATGCTGGATATGACGCTACGTGATATCGAACGCATTTTGTATTTTGAAGCCTATGTCGTGATCGACCCAGGTTTGACCGTGCTTTCGCGTGGGCAGTTGCTCAATGAAGAGCAGTTTCTGCTGGCCGTAGAAGAGCACGGCGATGAATTTGATGCGCGTATGGGCGCGGAAGCGGTCTATGAGCTGCTGAAAACCATCGATTTGAACGCTGAACTGGTTAAGCTGAAAGAAGAAATCGGTACCACCAATTCCGAAACCAAGCTCAAGCGCTTGAGCAAGCGCATCAAGCTGGTGGAAAGCTTCTTGGAATCTTCGAATCGTCCAGAATGGATGGTTTTGACGGTATTGCCCGTGTTGCCACCGGATTTGCGTCCTTTGGTACCGCTTGATGGCGGCCGTTTTGCAACCTCAGATTTGAACGATCTGTATCGCCGCGTCATTAACCGTAATAACCGCCTCAAGCGTTTGCTCGAACTCAATGCGCCAGACATTATCGCGCGCAACGAAAAGCGCATGCTGCAAGAATCGGTAGACGCCTTGCTTGATAACGGCCGCCGTGGCCGTGCGATTACCGGTACGAATAAGCGCCCGCTGAAATCCTTAGCCGATATGATCAAGGGTAAGCAAGGTCGATTCCGTCAAAACTTGCTCGGCAAGCGCGTCGATTACTCCGGCCGTTCGGTAATCGTTGTGGGCCCGACGCTGCGTTTGCACGAGTGCGGCTTACCAAAGCGTATGGCGTTGGAACTGTTCAAGCCGTTTATTTTTAGCAAGCTTCAGCGCCGTGGTTTAGCCACGACCATTAAGCAAGCCAAGAAGATGGTTGAGCGCGAAGAAGCCGTGGTTTGGGATATTTTGGAAGACGTGATTCGCCAGCACCCCGTGCTGTTGAACCGTGCACCCACCTTGCACCGCCTGGGTATCCAAGCGTTTGAGCCGGTATTGATCGAAGGTAAGGCAATCCAGCTGCACCCGTTGGTTTGTACCGCATTCAACGCCGACTTCGATGGCGATCAGATGGCGGTGCACGTACCTTTGAGCTTGGAAGCCCAGCTCGAAGCCCGCGCGCTGATGATGTCGACCAACAATATTCTCTCGCCAGCAAACGGCGACCCGATTATTGTGCCGACGCAAGACGTCGTGCTTGGCTTGTACTACATGACCCGCGATTTGATCGGTGTCCCTGGCGAAGGCATGGTGTTCGCGAACGTCGGTGAAGTAGATCGCGCGTATCAAAACAAGCTGGTGTCGATTCACGCGAAAGTGCGCGTGCGTATTACCGAAACCAGCGTCAAGGGCGGCATCCGCACCGACGTCACCTCGATCAAAGACACCACCGTTGGCCGTGCTTTATTGGCAGAAATTTTGCCGGAAGGCCTACCATTTGATTTGGTCAATCAGACGCTTACGAAAAAGGCGATCAGCGGTTTGATCAACGCTTGCTATCGTCGTTTGGGCCTGAAAGATACCGTCGTATTTGCCGATCAGTTGATGTACACCGGTTTTAGCAATGCAACGCGCGCGGGTATTTCGATCGGCATCAACGATGTGCAGATTCCAGACGAGAAGGTCAAGATTTTGGCCGCAGCGGAAAAAGAAGTCATGGAAGTGACGCGCCAATTCTCCAGCGGCGCGCTGACCGATGGCGAGCGCTATAACAAGATCGTCGATCTTTGGTCGAAAACCAATGACGTCGTGGCGAAGGCCATGATGGATGCGATTGCGGTAGACAAAGTCAAGATCAAAGACAAAGAAACCGGCAAAGACAAGATCATCGATCAAAAGTCGATGAACTCGATTTACATCATGGCCGACTCTGGCGCGCGGGGTTCCGCAGCGCAGATTCGTCAGCTTGCCGGTATGCGCGGCCTGATGGCCAAGCCCGATGGTTCGATTATCGAAACGCCGATCAAGGCAAACTTCCGCGAAGGTTTGGACGTACTCCAGTACTTCATCTCCACCCACGGTGCGCGTAAAGGCTTGGCTGACACTGCGCTGAAAACCGCGAACTCGGGTTATTTGACTCGCCGATTGGTTGACGTTGCGCAAGACGTGGTGATCACCGAAATCGACTGCGGCACCAACTTGGGCATCACCTTGGAAGCGGTGATTGACGGCGGCGAAGTGAAAGAAAAGCTGAGCGATCGCGTGCTTGGTCGTGTGGTGGCGGAAGATGTATTCGCGCCCGGCGATGATTCCGAGCCCGCAGTCAAAGCTGGTATTTTGCTCGATGAATTCTTGGTGCAAAAACTGGAAGATTTGGGTGTAGAGCGCATTTTGGTGCGTTCCACGATCACCTGCGAAACCAAGTTTGGCGTGTGCGCACAGTGCTACGGCCGTGATTTGGCGCGTGGGCATCGGGTCAATATCGGTGAAGCGGCGGGCGTTATCGCCGCACAATCGATTGGCGAGCCAGGCACCCAGCTGACCATGCGTACCTTCCACATTGGTGGTGCGGCATCGGGCGTACAAGTGCAAGATAAGGTGCAAGTACGCACCAACGGTACGATCAAGTTGAACCTGAAAACCGTGCAACACGGCAAGGGCTTCTTGGTCGTGGTTTCCCGTTCCGGCGATTTGTCGGTGCTGGATAGCCAAGGCCGTGAGCGCGAGCGCCACAAAGTGCCGTATGGCGCGAAAGTATTCGTGCCAGATGGTGCGACCGTTGCGATTGGCGACACCATCGTCAAATGGGATGCATTCAGCCACCCGATTATTTCGGAAGTTGCCGGCCGTATGCGCTTCTTAGATTTGGTCGATGGCGTGACCGTAAAAGAAGAAACCGAAGACGCGACTGGCTTGCGCTATTTGCAAGTGACCGATCCAAAGCGTCGGTCCACCACCGGTAAAGAGCTGCGCCCAACGATTCGCATCGAAGGCACGGATGGCATGCCGATTATGATTCCCGGCTCCGACATTCCAGCGCAAAGCTTTATGCCAGCAGGCGCGATTATTCGTCTGCAAGATGGCGCTGAAGTGGGCGTAGGTGACGAAGTCGCCAGCATTCCGCAGGCATCGGCTAAAACCCGTGACATTACTGGCGGCTTGCCGCGCGTCGCGGATTTGTTCGAAGCGCGTAAACCAAAAGAGCCAGCGATTTTGGCGGAAGTTTCCGGCATCGTCGGCTTTGGCAAAGACACCAAGGGTAAACAGCGCTTAGTGATCCGCGATGGCGACAAAATCCATGAAGAGCTGATTCCGAAGTGGCGTCAAGTGATCGTGTTTGAAGGCGAGCACGTGGAAAAAGGCGAAACGGTCGTCGACGGCGAACCAAACGCACACGATATTTTGCGCCTCAAAGGTGTGGAAGAACTCACGCGCTACCACGTTGCCGAAATCCAGTCGGTTTATCGCGGCCAGGGCGTGAAAATCAACGACAAGCACATCGAAGTGATCATTCGCCAGATGTTGCGCAAAGTTGAAATCACCGAAGTTGGCGACACCAAGTTCTTACGTGGCGAGCAAATCGATCGCGTGCGCTTGTTGGAAGAAAACGTGCGTGCCGCAGTGCGCAATGAACGTCCGGCATTTGCAGAAACCGTGTTGTTGGGGATCACCAAGGCAAGCTTGGCAACCGAATCGTTTATTTCGGCCGCATCCTTCCAAGAAACCACCCGCGTGTTGACCGAAGCATCCGTACGTGGTGCGCGCGATACTTTGCGCGGCTTGAAAGAAAACGTGATCGTCGGGCGCTTGATTCCAGCCGGTACCGGCTTGGCATTCCACGACGCACGGCGTTTAGCCGAAACTGAACTCAGTTCCTCGCAAATGGACACCATTGAAAAAGCCAAGGCCACAGCGGCTGAGTTTTCAATGATCAGCGCGATAGGCGATAGCGAAGAAGCTGCCGCCGAGTAAGCGTAGCGCTGCAATTTGAAGAACATATAAAACCGCTTGCTTAAAACAGGCGGTTTTTTTTCGGTGCCCCCAGCATGGGCGCACTCTTGGAGGTGAAAGTCCTCTCGTAAGCTGACCACAGCGAGATTCGTTGCGCGCAACTGCGAAGCGGCGACAAATCGTGGGGACAGCGTAGCGCTGGGGCCAAGCGTGGATCGAAGCTGCGGGCCGATGAACAAGAATCGGATACAAGCGGCCGTCCAAGTTTTTCCGAGCATTCGTATGGGTTTCGTCCCAAACGTAGTACGCATCAGGCGGTGTAGAAAGCGCAGGACTATGTGCAATCAGGCCGCGCATTTGTGGTGGATCTCGATCTGGAAAAGTTCTTTGATCGGGTGAACCATGCGGTGCTGATGAGTCGGCTGGAAAAGCGCATTGGGGATCAGCGGGTGTTGCGTCTGATACGTCGTTACTTACAAACCGGAATGTTGGCGGATGGGATAACGGTGGATCGGCACGAAGGTACGCCACAAGGCGGGCCGCTGTCGCCGCTGCTGGCTAATATATTGTTGACAGATACCGCCGGGGTAGATAGTTGCATCCTTAACATGGCTTTGACGTTGTAAACTCTCAGTCGACTTTTTGCGCCGTACGGCGTCTATGCCTATTACCAACTGATGTTATGTCGAATCCACTAGCTCGCTTGCTTAAAATAAAGGTTTGGTTGCTCGTACGCTGTTGGCTGCGGATTGTTTACGTGCGCGTATTGTTACTGGCGTTCGGTTTTGATCGATCAGTACGAATATTAAGCCTGAACAAGCCTGGCGAGAACCTAAGTAAGACGGATGTAACTCAATGGCGCGAGCGTGGGCAATATTTTCAGCGTGCGGCCAAAATTGTGCCCGATGCACGCTGCCTCGCGCGTGCCATGGCGTTGTGTCATTGGGCACGCCAATGCGCTACTCCCGCAGTTTTGGTTATCGGGGTGCAGCGTAGTAGCGATAAAACCTTGGCGCACGCGTGGAGTGTGATTAGCGACGAAGTTGTGGACGACGCTGCGAGCACTATTGCCAACTTCACAGTGATTTATCGGTGCTGATGAGCTTTTTGATGTGGGTTTTAGTGCCGGAGAATTTCTCGTGCTGAGTTCCGGTGACGCTCCGCACGCATGCATACACTTGGTGCAAAACTACCTTCGCCAAGAATTGGCGAAGATTTTAGAGCCGTCCAAGAAAATCAACCATTTGGTGCAGCATCGATTGGCTACGCTAGCCGCATACTGCGCCCATGCGGCTCCAGAGTTCGCCAATGTTCGAGGTTATTTCGAGGTAGCTGCGCAAATCGAACAAAGTTCGCGGTTGTTGGCACACAAAAGTGTGCAAGACGTCGAAAATATCGTCGAGCGTCTTGCGATACCCACGCTGGTGTTGAAAGGCTTCGCCTACGCCAATGATTTGTATCCGCAGGCCAAGCTCCGCTTACATAGTGATGTCGATTTGTTAATTGCGCCGACGCAACGCTTTATTGCGCATCAAGCGCTGATTGGCATGGGTTTTCAGTGCGCTGCAATGAGCGTATTTCACAACAACACGAGCGAAGCGTTGTATCTGCGGAAGCCGTCAAGCGACGGTGTGGCCAGTCTTGCCATTGATCTACATTGGCAGCTTAGTGCCAGCTACGCGTTGTACGGTCTGTTTGATTTTGAGCGATTGCTTGCGGGTGCGCAAAAATTTGACTATAGCTCGCTTCTCAAACTCGGGCCTGTTGATGCTTTGATTCATTCAACCGTTCACTATCTCAGCGACGAAGCCTTAGAACGGTCTGATATGTCTTTACTTGATACCGCGTTGCTTTTTCTAGCGCTTGATGCGTGCGCACAGGAGCAGTTAGTTAGCATCGCGAAAAGCTTAGCAGTCGGTGCGATTGTTAGTTTAGTACTGCAAACTTCGAGCGCGCGGTTTGGATTTTCCGTGGCACCTGAGCTGCTCAAAAAGCTGGATGCTGACCCGGCAGGTCAACGCCTATGCCAGCTGATTTTGCACCGGCATCGACATCCATTTATATTATGGCCATTTTTTTCAGGTTGGTCTTGGCGTCAGGCAGTTCGTTTTTTTTGCCTGCAATTATTTCCGCCACGAGCCTACATGGACGCGCGCTACGGAAGTTCTTCACCATTGTTACAGCGACATCTTCTGCGCAGTTTTCGCGGCTTAAAACGCCTATTTCATGGGCGTTATTGAGCTAGTGAATGTGTTGCGAAAGTTGTGTTAGAAACGTTTCTATATCCGTATTTGCTTGCTCAGGCGAGATATTGGAGTTTTGCGCGAAGAACGCCGGAATACTGCCTGATGTCAGCTCATTTTCTAGTAAACGGGCGACGATCCATGCGCCAGTTCTATTCAAAGTCAGCATTTTTCCCCGCTTGAGCAACAATAAAATCGCACCTTCTGGCGGCACCTCTGTTTGGCTCGCCGAGGCCAATACAAGGGCCGCTCGGGTGTGCTCGAGCTGATCGGCGAGAGCTACATTACTCATTCAACTTAATTCCCTGTGATTGTTTAAATGCTAGAAAGCGTGGCACTAGGTTGGCAAAATTCTGCAGGCGTGCTTGACCTAATAAAGCATGCGTTTTTTCGCCTGATAAAAGGGCAAATTCATTGAAGTTTACCTTTTGTTCGCGCTTGAGGTTAATTTGATTGTGGGACAGTGCTGAGCAAAGCTGACTTTGCAGTGCCCTTCGTTGCCCACCGCGCCACGCGGCCTGCGGCATGAATGGTAGGATTGCTTGGATAACGTAGGCATCGCGCAGTGGGCTACGCACTTCCATGCCTAGTCGCGCAATTTGTTGCTCTACAGCCAAATAAAATGGGCTTTCATCGGAACTTCCAAGTATTCGTTGCGCTGCCTGCTCAGATCTCTGCAACGGATTGTTTATGCGGCGCATCACTACACGTTTTATCAGGTGCCGCAATGGGACATAGTCCTGTGAAGAGAAGCCACGCTGCCAAATTAAATTAGCGATAGTTACCGCAAACTTGAAAAAGCCACGCCAACCGCGTGCGCGCGAACTCACGCTTTGCGTCGACCAATCAAAAAGCTCATCCCCGCCATTGCCGTCAATTAAATGCGACAAACCATCCTTCACCATCACGCAAGCTAAGCTGGTTGCGATGAAGCTTCCAGGAAATGCCGGATAGTCGCTCAGTGCACAAAGGCGCTCGTAATCATTTTCAGCGCGAAAATGACTTAATTCAAAAGCCTGGGTTTTGATTGACAATACTCGCGTTAGTTGCTCGATCACCTGAGACTCATCGGCCTTGAAGCCTGGGAATATTGCTGAATAAGCTTGGTAGTCAGAATCCGACTGGCTTGCAAGTAGAGCTAGCAGACTGGAATCCATTCCGCCGCTTAGGAGCAAGCCCGACTTCCCGGAAAAAGACTGAGTGCAGCTAAGCTTTAGCGCGGCTAGGCTGTTGGTGACTACGGTGCTTTGATCCACCAATTCGTCATCGAAGTGCTTCAATAGCCGTGTGCGATCAGGCGATTGAAGCGTCAATGTAGGCACTAAAAATCGCTGTAGTACTCCTGGCGGAACTAACTGAATATCTACGTAAAGCGACTGCCCTTGCCAACTTGAAAGCCCGAACTGATGCAGTCTCTGTAATGCATTGAGATTAAGCGCAAGTGGGGCCGAACGAACTGCTGCAAGTTGGCAAATATCACTGGCCAGATAGATTGTGTCAGCTTGAACCATAACATGCACTGGATATGCACCCAATGGGTCTCGTTGGAGCAAAAGTTCTCCGCTTTGGCGATCCAATTGAAACAATACGTATTGGCCAAAAATTTGGTCAAGAGTGGCTTGGTCGAATCGTTGTTGATCAAGCCAAGTCGCACTCAGTGCGACTGATTGGCCCGCTACCACGCGATATGGCCACCCGAGAATCGCTGTAATACGCTCTTTAGACACGAATAAGTGCTCGGGGATTGGCGCCCGCTGTTGTAGGCTGAAAGCCCAATTGAGCCCGTGTAGTGTGTCGCCCCAGCCACGGTAGGCTGCTGCGTGCGAAAGTTTCTGTAATTGCGCTGTTTGATTCCCGACACCGCCGATGATTGCAGAAAATCCAGCCACGCTAGCTTAGCAACCTAGTTCGTTAATAACTCGTTGCAATACTTCCGCCGGGTCTCGTTTAACGTCAGTTCCTGTACTGAGCTTCAGCGCAGGCAATTGAGTTAGCTGCGCAATTAAGCTCCGCATATGGGCCCCCTCGAATTCAAAGCCTTGCATGAATAGTGGTGCTGAATGTCGAATTAAAGCCATGGTTAGCGACAGTTGAGTGCAAGGCGTAAAACTAGTGAGTGCCGATCTTTCTCTAGGTGTGTCAAGAATCAGCACGGCGTCTAACTTCAGTGATTGGTAATCTGGCCCGAGCCAGTAGCGTTGGTCACCGTCCTCATTGCGTTCACGCAAAAACCCCCGGATCCGATGCCCAACAAGATCATTGTTTACGGATTGGACGCGAATGTAGTCATCCGAAACGACACCAGCTCCGACACGTTTTGCGGCACTCGATAACGTGGATTTGCCGGCATGTGAATCGCCAACAATGAGTAAGCCTCGACTCTGGAACGACACCAAACCAGCGTGCAATGGCAACTGTTTGATTCGCAACCACTGTTGTGTAACAGCTGCAGATACAGGCAGCGGAATTTGCCTAGTTGAATACCATCCATTGTCCGTCACGATAACAGAGGCATGGTTTGTTCTTAATATCGTTCGATAGCCAAATTCGTCAACGACTAGGCCTGAAAATGCACAGGATCCAGCCCCTAACGTCATGAATTTTGCGTGGTATTTTGACGAGGATTGTTGGGCTCTAGAGCCATAAAAAGTGTCGAGAGCAAGTTCTGCACCTGTACTTGTCAAAAGCTCTTGCCACTTAGATAGCATGTAAATTAGTTATCACTTAAAAAAATCCTGGCGGATATGCCAGGATTGCTCGCGGCTGCCTCAAAACTTATGGCACTGGAAGGAAACCGGAACCGTCAGAATCGTCTCCAGAACCACCATGTACAACATGAGTAATTTCTGCCACCTCCAATATTTTCGGTTCTTCGTAACTTGCTTTTTGTGTGTCCACAGAATTCTCCAACTGTCTTAAATTAAAATTAGGTTACAACTATTGTGCCTAGAACTTCAAAAATTATTGGTTCCAAGTTTCCAAAGTTACCTGAGGAACACAAATTAAAGCACCGCGCCCCCCGGAATCGGCAACGAAAACAACAGTCGAGGGTTCCAGCTGCAGCGAAGTTCTTACAACGCTCCATTTTGCCTGGATAAATATATTATAACCCGTTGAAGGTGCCAAATTTAATAATCGTCGAATAGACGAAGTTGAGATAATCGGTTGACTTGTTCCATCTGGATTTAGAGAACCTTGTGTACGCAAGGTGTTGTCAACGTTTTCGTGTAATATCCAGCGCTCAAAAATAGGAAGTGGGGCAGGCAAATCGTTCGGGCTTTGACCAACGGGCAATACAAATGCACGAACCGCAATAGCACCAACGCCAGCACTTCCAGTATCAGAAATAGCGTTTCGACGTTGGACTCGGGGCTCACTGTTCAATGTTAAATCTAATCGACCAGAACTCAACACTGAAAACGGCTGTGATGACTGCAAAACCGTTTGCCACAAATTGTCACCCAACGACAGCAAGCTGGTGCATGAAACACCAGGCGCGTAAGTAGGATCAAGGGTTGCAAAGGTTGAATCTGGTGAGCGAACTACCTGCGCCTGTGCGCTTGACGTCGTTGGCACATTGCCGCAGTTAGACATATAACAGCCGTCATACTGAAAGCGATCATAGTCGATTGCATCCAACACAGGCGGTTTAGTGGTCTGACCTGCCATTGCCGAACTCGACAATGCGATTAGACCAAGGAGAGCAAATGCGAGTTTTTTCATAGAATATCCCCAATTTTTAAGGTGGCCTGACGGTGAAATGCTAGGGTTATTACATCCTACCGTGTGGCAACGACTGTTATCAAGGAAAAAGAGATCGCAATCACAAACTTTTGTCAATGCGAACTTCTCAAAGTTTGCGGAATTGCTACGCAGTTTGAGTATCCAGCGCGTTTTATATTTTTTTACCTACCATAACTGCTCTTTTTTCATCTGATGCGCTTGCCGGTCGATGAAAATTTGCGCGGCATCAATGCCTTTGCTTTTTAAGATGTGATTACGCACCGCTGCTTCAACCAAAACAGCTAAGTTGCGGCCGGGTGCTACCGGAATAGTTAGTTTTGGCACCTTTACATCCATGATTTCCTTGCTGCTGCCGTCGCCAAATAGCCGAGTCGTGCCCTCGGCGACGTAGTCGTGCTTTTCTGGGCGCAGGTGGATATTGAGACGTAAGTACTTGTTTTTCTTGACTGCCGTGTCGCCAAACATCTCGCGTACATTTAATACACCTAGGCCACGCACTTCCAAGCAGTCTTGCAATACATCCGGGCAAGTGCCGTCGATCACGTCGGGTGCGATCAGGGTAAATTCGGGGGCGTCATCGGCAATCAAGCGATGCCCGCGCGTGATGAGTTCCAACGCCAGCTCACTTTTGCCGACGCCCGCTTCGCCGGTGATCAGTACGCCGATGGAATAAACCTCAAGAAATACGCCATGCAGCGTGCTGCGCCGTGCCAGGGCGCGGGCGAGGGTGTATTGCAAAAAAGTTAATAGTTCGTGGCCACTGCGGCCAGAACTCCACACCGGCAATTCGGCGTCCACACACAGGGCCAACAGATCTTCCGGCACCGGCTGTTTGCGGGTGAATACCAGCACCGAGGGGCGGGATTCGGCAATTTTTTGTAGCGTGCCGAGCCGAACTTTGGGTGCCAGCGAGTCCAAATACGCCAACTCTTCCGTGCCGATGATTTGCACTTTGTTCGAGTGGATCAAATTAAGATAACTAACTAAGGTTGGGCGGCGAAAACTGGCTTCAGGCGGGTCAATTTTGCCATTTTGGCCGGTCGCTGGATCGGTAATCCAGGCGAGTTCTAAGCGTTGGTGCACCGCATCGAACAGCGCGCCGACGGTAATTGATTCGATTTCACTCATGCAGTTCTTTCCAGTTTGTTTCCCGATTAACGCTTTTCCTCGGTGAGTGGTTCGTCATCCCCGCGAAGGCGGGGATCCAGAGGCAATTACCGCTAGTTACTTGCCGCGAGGCTTGCGGACTGGATTCCCGCCTGCGCGGGAATGACGAACCAATGCCTGTTACTCAACCGTCGCTTTTTCACCACGGTGATGATCTGAAATACGTTCTTTATGTTTACGAATCTGCCCGTCGAGTTTGTCTATCAAGCCGTCAATCGCGGCGTAGGCGTCTTTGCCTTCGGCTTCGGCGTGGAAGGTTTTACCGGTCACGTTCAGTGTTGCTTCGGCGCATTGCGCCAGTTTTTCAACACCTAGAATGACGTGCACGGAAAGCAGCTGGTCGAAGGGGCGCGCCAAGCGTTCAAACTTAGTGTTGACGTATTCGCGCATTGGGGTTGTGACTTCAACTTGACGGCCGGTGACGGTCAGTTCCATGGTTACTCTCCTTTGTTACTACGCCACAGCATGTGCTG
>JANNYA010000177.1:0-15035 GCA_031409855.1 Rhodanobacteraceae bacterium
GGGCTTGCTATCGAATAGCTTGACGATTCGGCCGCCGTCCACCGCCAGCACCGGCGTGCCGTTTGGGCTCGGGATATCGATCGCTTCATGCACACGTCCGTTTGAACGCGCTTGCGTATAAGTGTCGCTGAGCTGCGCTGCGCCGACACCATGCACCGGAATGAGCAAGCTCGCGCCCGGTGCTGGCTCCTGCGGCGGCACCTGTTCGGGCGCGATGATTTCGGCGGGAATGCCGGTAAGTTCAGCGTCACGCCTAGTCGTGACGTCCAAACCAGAAGAGTCCGAAGCTTCCGGCATGATTGGCATTGGCGCTTGGGATAACGGTCTGATTGGTGGGCTAATTGGCGCAGGCATCACCGGCACTTGCGATGCCGGCATCGCAGCATCTTTGCGCCAGCGGACGTCGGTTAGTAAGTAAAGCGCGCCTGCGCCGAAGACTATCCCGAAGAAGAAAATATGCAGCGGTCGTAGCGATTTTTGCATCGTCGTAGCTCTTTGAAGAAACTTGGTTTCAGCTTCGCAATTTATCCGCATTTCGCGGATTGCTACGCTAATTACTTATTCCTGCAGCAGCGCCGGCGTACCGGCGATAACCGCTTCGCTCAATGCCTTGGCGTCCCAGTTGGTCAGCCTAATGCAGCCGTGCGACTGTGATTTGCCAACCCGCGAGGGCTCCGGCGTGCCGTGAATGCCATAGTGCTCCTTTGACAAATCCACCCACACCACGCCCACTGGGTTGTTCGGGCCAGCTGGAATTTTGGCTTTCGCATGCGTCGGGTTGGCATCCCAAAATAGTGCCGGGTTGTAGTGGAATGATGGGTTGGGTGCAATTGTAAGTATTTTCCAATCTCCAACCGGCAGAGGGTCGTGTTCGCTGCCGGTGGACGCGGGATAATGGCTGAGCACCTGACCGTTCGCATCCAGTAGCGTCACGGTGGACTCGGAACGATCAACGACGACTTTCGTGGCCTGGACGAGTGCCGCGCCTGCAACCGACGGCACGATAATTTCTTGCTCAGCTTGGCTCAGATCGACACCAGGATTTAGCCACGTCAGCAATTTTGGGCTGCTGTGAAATTTCTCGGCCAATGCTTCCAGCGCGCTTTCGTAGCCGAGCGCAGGCAGCGCGGCCTTGTCCATCATATCTTTCGGCACCGCGACAAATGGCCCGTCTACGTCCGCAGCGCTCAAGGTGTAGCGCACCAACACGGGTTGCGCATCCAGATTTAGCGCCGCCCAGCTGGCAGCATCCAGAATTCCGGTCGCAGTCAAACCGCTGCGGCCCTGGTAGGCAGCAATGGCTTTGCGGGTGTTGGAACCGAAGCCCGCGTCGATCTCGCCCACGGAAAAATGCGCGCGCTCCAGCAGAATCTGTGCGCGTAGCACCGCAGCCGCGCTGGCCTTCGCGCCAACCGGCTCGACCAGCGCTGGGTCATTCACGGCTTCAAAATCCATTGGGGTACTGGCCGCGAAGGCATTGCTTGCAAAGAGTACGGTGCACAACAGGCTTGTTCGCCCAATCAAAGGCAAACCAGTTAACAGCAAAGTTCTTGAGCTGTTCAAACGCCCTCCAGCAGGTTGATACGCCCGAAAGTAGGCGCAGGCTGGCAGTATGCTCGGGTGCATTGGCGGCTTCGGTGCGCTAGCACACGCCGCAAGTCGGTGTGTAGCAGTGCGGGGTCGGCAATCGCTAAGGCGCGGCAATCATTATTGCGTAGGCGGATTAGCGCAGCGCAGCAGCGACGATTGCCGATCAGGGTAGTACGCGTACAGCATCTGTCCACCCTGCAAGATGTCGATCACCTGATCAGCCACCTCCGGCCGCACCGCCGGGCAGCCGTGGCTGCGGCCGATTCGGCCCTGAGTAATACCGAGACTTGGATCGACGTAATCGGCACCATGCAGCACGATCGCACGCGCACGCGCCTGATCATTAATCCCTGGCTCCAAACCATCTAAGCGCAGCGACAGTCCATGCGCGCCAAAATAGCTTTCCGAGGCCATAAATAATCCTAGGCTGGACTGCAAACTACCTTCACGATTGGAAAAGGCATGCGCAAAATTATCGCCACTGCCACGTCCGTGCGCGACGTAATCGCTGAGCAGTAATTTTCTCGCTGCCAAATCAAATATCCACAGGCGCCGAGCCACGGACGGGCGCGAATAATCGATCAATGCCAGCCGCTCAGCTGGTTTCGAGCCCAGTTTCACCGTGGCACAGGCGCTGGCCTGCAACGCCTGCGCGATTGCCATCGGATCGGCATCGGGCGCGCTGTCTGCCAGCGCCTGACTGAGTGTGCTGGCGTGCGAAATCACGGGCTGCGAAAGTGCTGGCAGCAAAAATGCTGGGCTCAGCAGACTCAGAAAGCAGACGAGCTTGAGAATTGACATGCAGCAAGCCTAGCGTGATCTGGGTGAACGGCAACGCACGAACGGCATCGATATTTTGTGCGCTAACGAACTGAGCTGGATGCCAAAAGAGCCTAGTTTTGATGCGAATCATCTTTTTGAGTTCAGCCCAAAGGAAAACAAATGAACGTTAAAACACTTGCCACTGCCATTATCCTGATCACCTCAGGCTTGCTCGGAGCGCCTGCGGCCCAGTCTGGCAGCTTGGTCGATATGCAATTGCTTGCGCGTGCAGGCTATCGTACAAGTCTCGCCGAACAGGCGACACGGCAGACAAGTTTGGCCAGCTATTGGCATCGTGGTCAGAACTATGTCGAAGGCCGCCAAAACCAAGAGTTTCGCGTGCGGCTACGAAATAAAAGTGGTGAACGCGTGATGGCGGTGTTGAGCATAGATGGCGTCAACGCGATTTCCGGTGAAACAGCCGGGGTAAACCAAACGGGCTACGTACTTGCACCCTACCAAACACTTGATGTCGACGGCTGGCGCAAATCCAATGTGCGAACCGCCGCGTTCTATTTCACCCACATTAGTGATTCCTACGCCGCACGCACCCAACGGCCGGACAATGTTGGTGTGATTGGCGCGGCGATATTTCGCGAGTTGCGCTACCAGTACGATCAAGAAGAATACGACGAAGACTACGACGACTATTCAGCAAATGATGAATACGCCAGCGGCAAATCGGCCGACGCGCCAGCATCCGGCGCACCCTCAACGCCCGTGCCTTCGAAGCGCGCTGCACCGCTTGGCAAGCCAGGTGCGGTGGCACCTGCAGAAAGCAAATCGTATGGGCAAACGGACGGTATCGGTGTTCCTGGCACCAGTGTTCCCGGCGCGCCATTGGGAACTGGTCATGGTCGGCAGGAATATCGCCCAAGCGTAAGCGTGGAATTTCAGCGCGAGGAGCAGGTGTTTGAGGTATTAAAGGTGCGCTACGACAGCCGTGCGAACTTGATTGCACAGGGCGTGATTCCAAGGCCGGGTTACTACCGCCCCGTGGCACCTGAGGCATTTCCGAATGGCCGTTTTGTACCTGATCCGCACTAAGGCGCTCGTCATTGTGAGCTTCGCTGTGCAATCTAGCTTCAAACGACGAGATTGCTTCACTTTGTTCGCAATGACGAAACCCCGGATTCGTAGCAATTTTTATACCTACTCTGCCGCAAACTTCAAAGCCAAATCCACAGTATCCAGAAATTCCATCACCTTGATTGGCTTGGTCAAATAGCGGAAAAACCCAGCCTCTAGGCCTTTTTCAATATCACGCGGGATCGCGTTGGCGCTGAGCGCAATCACCGGGATATGGGCGGTTTTGGTATCGGCTAATAATATCGCCAGCGCTTCAATGCCGCTCATGCCCGGCAGATTGATATCCATCAAAATCACATTCGGCAAGCGGCTGCGGGCCAGCTCAATGCCGCTTATTGCATCGCGCGCGCCGATCAGTTCTAGATGGGCGCGACTGGCGATAATTTGCTCAACCAGCAGCATGTTCGCGGGATTATCTTCCACATACAGCAAGGTTTGGCGCGGCTGCGACGTAACAACGGCAATTGGCGCAGCCATGAAGGCGGTACTTTCTAAACCTGGATGCACAAGCTCAGGCGCGCGCGCCGTTTCTAACTCAATCCAAAATGCGCAACCCGCACCGGGCGTGCTGTCAACGCCAATGCTGCCGTGCATCAACTCGACCAAACGTTTGCTCACCACCAATCCAATGCCGGTGCCTTCCTCGGCATTAGCTTCTTGGCCTAGGCGATTGAAAGGCTGGACCAGTTGCGCAATTTTTTCTGGGCTTAAGCCAGCGCCGGTGTCGGCCACACAAATTCGGATACGCGCCGGTTGCAGCGGATCGACGTCAATGGCGTGCAGCGTAACGTCCACCGCACCTTCAGGACAATTGTATTTGACCGCGTTTGACAGCAAATTAATCAACACTTGTTTTAACCGGGTGCGATCCGCTTTAACAAAGTCAGCAGCTTCAGTGGCCGCGCGTTCTTGGCTGGGGAAGCTTACGCGAATGCCGCGTTTCCGCGCCTGCGGCTCGATCATCACTTGGCATTCTTGCAGCACCTCGGCCAGCGAAACCGGCTCGGTAGATAGCGAAAGTTTGCCGGATTCGATCAACGCCAAGTCCAAAATTTCATTGATCAGCTCCAGCAAATACCAACCGGCCTGCAAAATATGCTCAATGCTGCGGCGTTGGCCTACAGTGGGCGCAGGTGTGCCGAGTTCCAGCAATTGTGCAAAGCCCAAAATCGCATTCAGTGGTGTGCGCAGCTCGTGGCTCATGCTGGATAGGAAGTCAGATTTCGCCAGATTCGCCTTTTCAGCGACTAACTTTGCCGAAATTAACTCGAAATTATTTTCCTGCAGCACCAAATCTAGGCGCTTGCGCTCGGTGATGTCGCGCGCCGCGGCGAACACACCCTGCAGCTTGCGGTCCCGGTCATAAAAGGTGCTGGCGTTGTAAGAAACCACCGTTTCCGTCGCGATGCTTTCGTGTCCATCGTTAAACCCTTGTGCGCCACTGCGTTCAGGCCACACACGTGCGCGCGCAGTCAGTTCGTAGTTAATCACCTTATTTTCCGCCAAAACGCGCTTGATGCCGGCTTCGGCCCGCTCCGGGTCAGTGAAATAATTCTTAAACGGCGCGCCGATCAGCTCATCGCGGGTGCAGCCGGTCAGCGCCTCAAATTGCTTATTGACGTCGGTGATAATCCCGGCTGGGTCGGTGGTCATCAGCGCATCAATGCTCGATTCAATTAAGGATCGCGTGTAGAACTGCTGATCACGCAGGCGCTGATCGAGCTTACTTTGCTCGGCTTCAATCTGTTTGCGTGCGGTGTTGTCGGTGCCGATCAGCAGATAGCCAATAATCGCGTTTTGCGCATCGCGCAGCGCGGTCACGGAAACCACGGCAGGAAAACGGCTGCCATCTTTGCGGATATAGCTCAGCTCATAAATATCTTCGATGCCGCGCGAGGCTTTGAACACCAGCGCTTCAAAGCCCGGCGCAATCGGCGTTCCCAACTCAATACTCAATGCTTGTGCGCGCGCGATCACTTCGGATGGGTCAGAAATATCCGCTGGCGTAATTTTGTTCATCACATCAACGGCGGCATAGCCCAACATGCGCTCGGCACCGACGTTAAAAATTTGAATGACGCCGTTGGCATCGGTTGCGATACTGGAAAAATTAGCGCTATTGAAAATGGCGTTCTGCAGCGCACCGGCCTTGAGCAGAGCTTCCTCGGCCTGCTTGCGCGCGGTGTTGTCGGTGCCGATCAGCAAATAGCCAATAATCGCGTTTTGCGCATCGCGCAATGCGGTCACGGAAACCACTGCCGGAAAGCGGCTGCCATCTTTGCGGATATAGTTCAGCTCGTAAATGTCCTCAATGCCGCGCGAGGCTTTAAACACCAGCGCCTCAAAGCCCGGTGCAATCGGCGTGCCCAACTCATCACTCAGGCTTTGTGCGCGCCGAATGATTTCAGTCGGCTCGGAGATATCTGCTGGCGTCAGTTGATTCATCACCTCAGCGGCGGTGTAGCCCAACATGCGCTCGGCACCGACGTTAAAAATTTGGATCACGCCTTTGGCGTCGGTGGCAATACTAGAAAAATTTGCGCTATTAAAAATCGCGTTTTGCAGTGCGCCCGCCTTCAACAAGGCATCTTCCACTTCTTTACGCACACTGATGTCGCGCAAAATGCCGGTGAAGTAGCGCTCACCGCCCAGCTGCATTTCACTGACGGCAATTTCCATCGGAAAACGCGTGCCATCCCGACGTTTGCCGATGACTTCCGCGCCATGGCCGCTGGCGCTCGTGGCGATATTTTCTTGGCACGCCTCCAACCAAGAGGTCAGTGCATTCGCTGGAACATCAACAATAAGCGTGCTGAAATTCTGGCTGTGTAAATCAGCCGCTGAAAAGCCGAACATGGCTTCAGCGGCGGGATTTACTTTTTCGATGCTGCCGTCTTTGGCGTGCAGGGTAATAATGCCGTCCGCCACTGTGTTTAATACGGTCTGAATCAGCGCCGCGCTATCACTCAGTTTCTGCTGCACGGCATAATCATGTGTGACGTCGCGAAACACCAGCACCGCACCAATCACCCGTTCATCGCGGTCACGAATCGGTGCGCAGCTATCGGCAATGTCGCGCTCAGTGCCATCGCGTGCAATTAGTACGGTGTGGTTCGCCAAACCCTGCACGGTGCCGTGTGCCAAAGTATCCAGCACCGGGATTGCCGCTGCAGCGCGTGTGTTTTTATTAATGATGTTGAAAATTTCAGCGATCGGCTTAGCCATCGCCTGCGCCTGTGTCCAACCGGTCAATGCTTCAGCTACAGGATTGAGCAAACTGACGCGCGCCTCGGCATCGGTTGCGATCACGGCATCACCAATGGAACTCAAAGTGACGCTCAGTTTTTCTTCGCTAATTAACAATGTGTTGTTCGCCAGCATTAATTGTTGATTGCTTTGATCCTGTAGTTTTAATAGCCCCTGCGTTTCCTGCAACACGAGGGTTTTTAGGCGCAGCTTGCTTTGTTGATAGCTCAAATGCGCAAATAGCAGCGCCAACAGCGATATGCAAAAACAACCGAACACAATGAGCTTGAATATCTGGCGCAGCTGCGCCTGAAACGCCGCTTCATGCGCAGCCAGGGCGGTTTGCTGCAGCACTATAAAAGCACCTAACTCGGTGCGTATACCGTCCATCAAGCGCTTGCCCGTACCGATGCGCACGGCGGCCATTACGGCGGCGCTATCTTGACTGCGACGCAGCGCAATCAGCTGTTCAAAATTAGCAATCTTGGCCTGCACCATCGGCTGCAATAAGGCCAAATGCTGGCGCGCCGCTGGTATTTTTGTCAGCGTCGACAAACTCGCCATGCGCTGATCAAGCGTATCGCGCACATCCACGTAGGGCTGCAAATAGGCGTCATCGCCAGTCAATAAAAAGCCACGTTGACCGGTCTCGGCATCTTTCAACGCTGACAGTAAATCGCTGGCCTCCGTCAACACTTGCAGATTATGCCGCCGCTGCTCGGCGGCATGCTCCAGCTGCGTGTAGAACCAAAACATACCAACAATGCTAAGTGCGACGATGAGTACCGCGCTGACGAAAATGGCGATAATCTTTTTTGGCGTGGGTAAAACGTTTAATACTGGCTTTTGTACGGCTGACATGCGCGCGGTGCCCTCGGGGTGTGATTCGATACGTGGCGATGCTTCGCGCACATGGAGGGGGGCGTGCCAGTAAGTTAGCGCGCTTAAAGTTTGCTTTGCATGTTTCGCGTTGGCAAAACACGTTGACAGGTTTGTCTATAGCACATCGACACTCAGGCACCGGATTTTCGGCGTATGTGCGCTAGCGCACCTAAGGCCAAAACTTTACTTTGTGCTGCCGTCCGCTATGTGTGCTAGCGGTTTATGAGAGCCACGATCTATGCGAGCCACGGGTCGATGAGTGCCAAACCAGTATTGGCAAAGTCCGAGGTGTTGCGCGTTACCACGCTAAAGCTATGCTCTAGTGCGGTCGCGGCAATCATCGCGTCACGATCTGGTCGCGGATTCGGCACATGCAAAGCGGCGCAGATGAGTGCCGTTTTTTCGGTAAATGGCAAAATGCGTCCGCTAAACGCCAAGCGCACGCCGGCAAGCCAAGCGCGTAACGCACCACCCTGCGGCGGCACGCGACGCTCCAAGGCTTGAATGCCCTGTTCCAACTCTAGCAATGTAATTGCCGATAGGAAAAGCCGACTGCTTGGGTGTCTCTGCGCCCATGCACGTACCTCAGCAGATTGCTTAGGCTTTCCCTGGCGCAGCTCGGAAACAACGTTGGTATCGAGTAAAAACATGGTTTGGCTGCTCGGAATTTGGCTGCTTGGCGCTTAGCTGAGCTCTGGGATACGGCTCTGGAAATTCAGCACCGGTGGGTTAAATTCAATGCCTTCACCGCCAGGAATGGCATCCATTAAGCCCAGCAAGCTCTGTTCGTGTTGTCCAACAATGCGGTAGTAATCGTCAATGTTGAGCAAGGCAAACGCCGGGCGACCGCGATCAGTAACAAATACCGGCCCTTTTGCTGCGGCGCGCTTTGCTAAAGAAACGTCGCGGGTGAAATCCCGACTTGAAAAGGTTTGTACTGACATACTAAATTCTCCACGGCAGCTAATGTTTGTATGTTATGACAAATATCGCGGAGGCGTCAAATTCAGGCATTGGCCGTGACCCGCACGCGAACCTCACCCGCCACGAGTTCGCGCACCTGATCGCCAAAACCGATCAAAAGGCCACCGCGTGTAGAGATTCCCAAACCACGCCAGTGCGTGCCCGGGTCGTCACTGACGATTAAAGCGCACCCAGCCAGCGCGTCGGCGGCATGCCATTCGGCGAAAAAATTCGTCAAGCGATGGCTGACGTAATCCAATGCAGCAGCCAAGAACGCTGCCACGATTAAGGGTGCCAAATCGCGTGCGCCTACAAACAAGCCGTGGCTGGCCAAGTCAGTAAACGCCAACTCAGTAAAAGCTGGGTCAATACCATTAAGTTGATCAATTTCAAGCGCTTGCGGCATGCGTAAATTGATGCCGATGCCAGCCACCAAGGTGCAACTGGTTGGCGAACTTTTTGCTACCTCAACTAATATGCCACCGAGTTTTTTGCCGTCTAAAAAAAGATCATTCGGCCATTTCAGCTGTATCTGGGGCAGCACCCGCCGCGCCGCCACGCCCAACGCCAACGTTAGTGGCGCAATTTCGGCCAACGGCACCGCCACGTCTATCAACACAGAAAGGCATAGATTTTCCGCATTTTGTAATTTGCCTGGCGAAATCCAACGCCGCCCAGCGCGCCCGCGCCCGTGCGTTTGCCGTTCAGCCACCAGCGCCTGCGGTGCGCGCGCTGTGCCTGCAGCGGCGCGGCGCAGGAGTTCAGAGTTTGTCGAATCGATTTCATCAACCCACTCAATAAAATCGTGCGCTGTCGGCTTAATTTTTGTCATGTGCCGATTGTGCCGGATCAGACTGACGGCAAAAGCGTGAACCGCGTCACATTGCGCCGCAACATGACTTCCATGAACCAAAGGTTTATGTTCCTGGCCGCTTATTAACTTCGATAAAGCCATGAATTTGTTGAATAATTTCGTCCTTTCGAAGTTCACCTTGGGTGAAGGTCGCTATGAACAAGATTGCACTCTTTTTTGACGCCCCAGCTTCGTTGATTCGTCGTTGCAGGCAATGAGCATGCTGCCGAGTCCGGCCTCGCTGGGACGCCAAAACATATTGACCAAATAAGGGGCACACTCTTGTCCGTCCAACTGAGGTTTCTAGGCTAACGCCAATCAAACTGCCCCGCGAGTCGATTCGCGGGTTTTTTTTGCCGACCGAAAATTCCTAGCGCTGGTTTTAGGCATAATCGCCTGCTCAAACCTCTAAAAACTGCGTGGTCATGGCTAAATCGGTTGTCATTTTGGGTGCCCAATGGGGCGATGAAGGTAAAGGCAAGATTGTTGACTTGCTGACCGAGCGCGTCAGAGCAGTGGTGCGTTTTCAGGGCGGCCACAACGCCGGGCATACCTTAATCGTGGGCGGCGAAAAGACGGTGCTACACCTAATCCCCTCCGGCATTCTGCATCCAGGGGTCGATTGTCTGATCGGTAATGGCGTCGTGATTTCACCGGCAGCGCTCAAGACTGAAATCGACAAGCTAGAAGCCAAAGGCGTTGATGTGCGTTCGCGCCTGATGATTTCACCGGCTGCGCCATTAATCATGCCGTACCACATTGCGCTTGATCAGGCGCGCGAAGTCGCTTCCGGTGCTAGCAAAATCGGCACCACCGGGCGCGGCATTGGGCCTGCGTATGAAGACAAGGTCGCGCGTCGCGGTGTGCGCATGTCGGATCTGTTCCATCCGGCGGAAGTCACGGAAAAGCTGCTCAAAGTCATGGATTTCCATAATTTTGTGCTGACCAAATACTTCAATCAACCCGCGTTAGAAGTACAAAAAATTATCGATGAAGCCTTGGCATTTGGTGATTTCGTCAAACCCATGCTGGGCGATGTTGCGGAAAAGCTGCGCAGCATTCGCGCCACAGGCGGCAATATTTTATTTGAAGGCGCGCAAGGCTCCTTGCTTGATATTGATCACGGCACCTATCCGTTTGTGACCTCCAGCAACACCACCATCGGCGGCGCATGTTCTGGCACCGGCGTAGGCGCGCGGGATTTGGACTATGTTTTAGGCATCGCTAAAGCCTATGCCACGCGCGTCGGCAGCGGGCCGTTCCCGACTGAACTTGATGACGCCATCGGCCAAGGCTTGCGCGATCGTGGCCATGAATACGGTGCTACCACCGGCCGGCCACGTCGCTGCGGTTGGCTGGATGTCGTCGCGCTACGGCGGGCAGTGCAAATCAATGGTATTGATGGCTTGTGCATCACCAAACTGGACGTCTTGGATGGCGAGCCTGAGCTAAAAGTGTGCGTAGGCTATAAATACAAGGGCGTGGAATCGGACCAAGCACCGATTGATGGCGAAGGTTGGCGCGATTGCAGGCCGGTATATATGAGCTTCCCCGGCTGGTCTGAAGTCAGCAAAGGCGTCACCGAGTTTGACAAACTACCGCGCAATGCCAAGCAATATCTGCGCACCATTGAGCAACTGGTCGGCTGCCCGATCACATTGATCTCAACCGGGCCGGATCGCAACGAAAATGTGGTTTTGGCGGATCCGCTAGCGGCTTAACACCTCAGGTCATTTTAGCCTTTGTGCAGTGGGTGCGGGGCCGGCGTATTCAAATATATATGTGCTAACATTCGCATATTTTATGAAATCATCGGTTTTATGCCAAAATCATTTCTAATTCCCGCTATATTTTTGTGCGTAATCGCTAATAATGCGCTTTGCCAAGCTGAAGTTGACGTTGATGGTGTAGTTGAGTCAACGGAATGGGCGGGTGCGCAGGTGATAGACACCTTTGCACTTACCTACCCGTATAAGCTGACTAAGCCCAAACTTAACACCGTCGTAAAGATACTTTCCTTGCCTGATGGTTTAGCCATTGCATTTATCTGTGAGCAGCCGATAGAAGTTGCACGCAACAATCCATCACGCCCCAGAGATGCGACGCCCAACAGCGATACTGTAAGTGCGGTGATCGATTTCGACGGCTCCTCAAGCCGTGCTTACGAATTCACAGTTGGTGCTGGCGGAGCACAAGTTGATAGTATTTTAAGCGGTGAAAACAGTTTCAATAAAGATTGGGACGGCGTATGGCAATCTGCGGTTGCCCAAAATGACGCGGGTTGGACTGCTGAACTTCTGATTCCTTGGTCAACGGTGCCAATGGCGAAATCCAAATCGGAAAACCGCAGTATTCGACTAAGTTTTGATCGCGCTGTTTGGGCCTTAGGCGAGTACTACTCGTATCCTGGTATTAGCGCGGCGCAAAGCCGCTACTTGTCCGATTTCGCTGAACTTGCAATCGCAAGCTACGAACAAAGCTCGCTCAGCGTCGTTCCTTATTTGAGTACTCGCTATGACCTGATTGGCAGAAGTACCGAGTCCCGTGCCGGTGCTGATGTTTCGTGGCGGCCCAGCAGCAACTTCGGACTGACAGCGACCGTGAAACCCGATTTTGGCCAAGTCGAGTCCGATCAATTAGTGGTAAATTTTGACGCCATTGAAGTGGCATTTTCCGACAAACGACCATTTTTTACCGAAAATCAATCTTTTTTTGACGTACGGGATAGAAATCAGAATCAGTTAATTTATACGCGCCGAGTGGGTGCGCAGAATGAATTAGATGGTGCGGCAAAGCTTACGGCATCAACCAACGGGTTCGAATATGGCGCGTTTGCTGCAACCGAGGCAGACGCCAGTGGACGTGACTTTTTTGCACTGCGAGCGCTAGTTCCCGGCGAAGCGGTCAGCGTCGGATATTTGCTAACCAAATTCGATAGTCCCGTTGATGCCGACGCATTGGTTCAGGGCGTCGATTTAAAACTTCGAGTGGGCGAACGCCAAGCATTTGACTCGCTTGTCATTATGAGTGAGCGTGAGTTGGGCCGTGAAACGTCCACAGATTTTGGCGCCACTGCAAGTTGGAGCTACACCGAGCCCGCTTGGGACTTCAAAGGCGGAGTGACACATTACGGCAAAAATTTGAACTTTAATGATTTTGGCTACTTAGCCCGCGCCAATTTCAATAACATCAGCACAGCGACATCGTGGCGACCACAAAAAGCTCGAGCGGATGGTGGTGCGGTTTCTTATAATTTGGTGGTCGATGCCAATTTTAACGACCAGGGTTTGCGTTTGAGTGATCAAGTTTTCGCGTATCGTCAATTTGACCCGGTCGGCGGCGGTTTTCATCAAAGCCAATTCCTCTGGAACCGCGCTGGGAATGATGACTTAATCTCCCGCGGTAATGGCCCATTAAAACGCAGCGCGCGCGTGCAATGGCGGGAAGTTTATCGCAGCCCCCAGCTAGGCAAATGGCGGCATGGAATTTCGCTGCAAAATCTTGAAGAAGGATTGGGCGGGCGCGCCTGGAATGTAAACGTATCAGAAAGTTATCAGGCCACCAATGCCTTGAGCTTAGAGTTGAGCGCAAGTTTTAGGCGCAGCAGCGACTGGTTAGTATGGCGTGGGCAAGATTTAATCGCAGGCAACGAAAGCCTATTTGCGCGCTACCGTCGCACGCTTTTCAGCACCAATTTGAATGCCAATTGGATTCCGACGCCTAAGCACGAGCTTCGATTAAAGCTGCAATCATTAATAATTAATGCCGCTGATGCGCGCGCCGTGCGGCTCGGGGCCAATGGCTCGCCCTACCAAACAGACGAAGTAATTGCGCCGCTGCAAGTTCGAAACTTTGGAGTTCAGCTACGCTATCGATATGAGTTTGCCCCGCTGCGTGAGCTTTACGTGGTGTATGCCCGCGGTGGGATTGATCAGGATCGTGAAGCGCTACGTGACTCAGTTGAGCTATTTCAAGACAGTTTCGACTTGCGCGATTCCGATCAATTTTTGCTAAAAATACGCTGGGGCCTATAGCGGCGAAACAAAATTTAGCCTGATCCGAGCTGCATTTGTTCGCGCGCGGATCAGGCCAAACAACGTCAAACTTAGATAGGCATGGCAGCAATCGCGTTCAAAATATCGTCTTTTGAAATGGGAGTCAGTGCAACCTGAGATCCTGTCGTATTCAAAATGTCATCTTTTGAAATTGGCGTTAGTGCAACCTGTGGTCCAGTCGCATTCAAGATGTCATCTTTTGAAATGGGCGTCAGCGCATTTGCACTTGAAAATACACAAAATGACAGTGCAAAACTTACTAGTAATTTTTTCATTTGGCATTCCTCTCGATATGACACAAAATGTGCCAAAAAGATTTTATCTTTGAATTCATGGCGGGTCAACAATCGTATCTCGAATATTTTAGAGCATTAATGCACAATTTTAACAGAAGTCAACTCAAATCAGCCGTTAATTCCCACCTGGGAAAGGCATCAATAGTCAAATCCTGAAATTGACCGGCCTGCAAGCGCAGCGCGCCCGCGTAAGCAATCATGGCGCCGTTGTCGGTACAAAACTCAGGCCTGGGGAAGAATACTTCAGCCCCCATATTTGCCGCATCGAACTGCAATTTTGCCCGCAAACGCAAATTTGCACCGACGCCGCCAGCAACTACTAGCGTGGTCGAATCCGTTTGCAGCAGCGCGCGTTTACATTTGATCGCCAATGTTTCCACGATGGCCTCTTCAAAGCCGCGCGCCAAATCCGCTTTCGCTTCAATCGAAAGCGGCGCTGCTTTCTTGGCCGCGAGCAACACCTGCGTTTTTAATCCGGAAAAACTAAAATCAAGGCCCGGTCGATCGGTCATCGGACGCGAAAACTTGTACACACCTGAGCGCCCCTGCTCGGCCAATTTTGCCAGTGCTGGCCCGCCTGGGTAGCCTAAACCCAATAGCTGTGCGGTTTTATCAAAGGCCTCGCCTGCGGCGTCATCTAAAGTGTCGCCCAATAAAACATAGCTTCCGATGGCTTTAACGTGGATCAACATACTGTGGCCGCCGGACACTAATAAGGCGACGAATGGCGGCTTGGGTGGATTCGCCTCCAGCAGCGGCGCTAACAAATGCCCTTCCAAGTGATGCACACCCACGGCCGGGCAATCCAAAGCGTAAGCCAAGGTGCGTGCAAATGCCGCGCCAGTTAACAGCGCGCCAATTAAACCGGGCCCAGCGGTGTAGGCAATCGCATCAATATCGGTTTTAGCTAAATTTGCCGCCGCAAGCACCTCCTGCAACAGCGGAATCAGCCGACGTATGTGGTCACGGCTGGCCAGTTCAGGCACAACGCCGCCATATTCCTGGTGCATTTGCACCTGTGAATACAGCCTATGTGAAAGCAAGCCGCGCTCGGTGCAATAAAGCGCCAGCCCAGTTTCATCGCAAGAAGATTCAATGCCTAATACACGCACGTTTGGCTGCCGTTTTGCAAATTCGATATTGCTAAGGCTATACTTCAGGGCTTGCTCATTGGAAGAGCAACTTTTTCAACAACTGGAGTCAGCATGCCAAACGTTAAGGTCAGAGAAAACGAGCCGT
>JANNYA010000178.1:0-3522 GCA_031409855.1 Rhodanobacteraceae bacterium
TCGATTAAACCATGTCAGAAAAACGCGATTACTACGAAGTATTGGGCGTCGAAAAGCGCGTATCCGAAGAAGAGCTGAAGAAGGCTTTTCGTCGGCTCGCAATGAAATACCACCCGGACCGCAACCCAGACGACGCCAGCGCGCAGGAAAAATTCAAAGAAGCCAAAGAAGCCTATGAAGTGTTGAGCGACACCTCGAAACGCCAAGCTTATGACCAATATGGCCATCGGGCTTTTGAAGGCGGCATGGGCGGCGGCGGTGGCGGCGCCGGGTTCTCGGATTTGGGCGATATGCTCGGCGATATGTTCGGCGATATCTTTGGTGGCTCCAGACGCGGTGGCGGCGGCGCGCGGCGTGGATCGGACCTGCGCTTTCTAATGGATTTGGACTTAGACGAAGCCGTGAACGGCGTCGAGAAAGAAATTCGCGTACCGCGTTTGGTCGGCTGCCACCACTGCAACAATTCCGGTAGTAGTGACGGCAAAGTCGATAACTGCAAAACCTGCGGCGGCCACGGTCGGGTGCGCATCCAAAACGGCATTTTTTCGATGCAGCAAGCCTGCCCGAACTGCGGCGGCGCGGGCAAAACCATCAAAAACCCATGCAAACCTTGCAATGGCCAAGGCCGGATTCGGGAAGAGAAGAAACTCAGCGTCAAAATTCCAGCCGGTGTCGATACTGGCGATCGCATCCGCCTAACTGGCGAAGGTGAAGCCGGCCCTGGTGGTGCGGGCAACGGCGATTTATATGTCGAAGTGCAGCTCAAGCCGCACAGCATTTTCAAGCGCGATGGCGATGATCTGTATTGCGAAATTCCGGTGCGTATTTCCACCGCCGCCTTGGGCGGGGAATTGAAAGTACCCACGCTGGGTGGCTCAGCAATCCTCAAAATTCCGGCCGGCACGCAAACCAATAAAGTGTTCAAGCTGCGCGGCAAAGGCGTGCGCTCAGTGCGTTCAGACTCGACCGGCGACTTATTGTGCTGCGTGGTTGTGGAAACGCCGGTCAATCTAAGCGCGCGGCAAAAAGAGCTGCTGGAAGAATTTAACGACACCTTTGAAACCGAAGAGGGCTCCGCCACCAGCCCGCAGGCCAAAGGTTGGTTTGATAGCGTCAAGACGTTCTTTGAAAAGCTTGCCAGCTAAAAGCAAAGTAAAACTGTTCCCGAGCCTACTCGGGCCCAGCTTCGACGCCCTGCCCGCGCCCGTAAAATTTGCACACGGCGGTCAACCCGTGCGCTTGCTCGGGCAGAGCACAATCACGCGCGGTACCGGCTGGCTAAGTCGTATTTGCGCGTTTTTTGCGCGTTTACCACCTGCGCAAGCAGATGTCGAAACGCAGGTGGATATTGAGGTCAAAAGCGACGGCAGCGAAGTTTGGCATCGGCGCTTCGGTCAAGCACGTATGCCTGGAATATTGAGCCAAGGCCCGGCCGGGTTACTGCGCGAGCGCTTGGGTGCGGTGCGTTTTGATTTTCACCTTGCTGCTGAGGCCAATGGCTTTCGCTGGCACGTCAAACGCGTCGCCGTGTTTGGTTTGCCGCTACCCGCCGCGTGGTTTAGCGCGGTGCACGCCTACAGTTACAGTGAAGCCGGAAGCTATCGCTTTTTGGTGCACGCGCAAATGCCGCTTGCGGGGTTGCTGGTGCGGTATGAGGGCAGCCTGGAACCGGCGCTGGCCTGAGTTTCCCTCAATGCCACGTGCAACCGGCAAGGCGCCGAAGCACTACACCGTGTGTTGCCGAGAACGAAGCATGGCCTCGCGCAAAATCGTGTTCATGCGGGTCTGATAGCCCTTACCTTGGCTCTTGAGCCATAACACGACATCCGAATCAAGGCGTACCGAAGCGTGTGTCTTAATCGGCTTGAAAAATGGATTCGGTAGAGCCCTTGACCAAAACGTTTCATCCAGCGGCGGAATCTCGCTGTAATTTATTTCGCTATCCGGTCTCTCAGCTAACGCCTTGAGCTCCACCTTCCGCCCTTCTGACAGGGTTGGCAACTCGCTTTGTTTGTACCTAATGATGCTCATAACGCCTCCGTTCCTTCCTATCCACGCGACGGGCACTGATGATCCGTACAACTTCGATGCCCTCATCTTCAAAACGCACCGTGTGCGCTACCAATAGCAGCAAGCAAGCGCCAACCATGCCGATGGTTTGCCAACGCTCCTCACCGTTCTCAATACGGTCTTGCACCGATACTGCCAGCGGATCATTAAAAACTAGTGCCGCTTCCTCGAACCGGACGCCGTGCTTGCGTAAGTTGGTTTCCGCCTTTGCGTCGTCCCACTCGAAATGTCGATCCATAGATCAAATGTAGCACATAAAAGTATATACATAATAATAGCTGGGATCCAAGCTGATATCGCCGGGGTGTCATTCAAACTGAAGGAGAATCACGGTAATTTTCGCTGATTCGAATTTAATAAGGCAGCGGCGCTCTGAGTTCGTCATTCCCGCGTGCTTTTGGCGGGAATCCAAGGAGCTTGTTTTGGCGTTGCACCATTGTAATTAGCTGTACTTTGCACAAGTGTAGGCTGGATCCCCGACTAAAACATTCGGGGATGACGATCCGTCAGTTTGAATGGCACCCGATTTCGCCACTGACCTGACAGACCATAAGTCTCGCCGAGCAGGCGACACGGCAAACAAGTAGCCCTAGCTAGTCCGTCAACGCCCGCAATTCTTCCGCAATACTTTCTACGTCGGCGGACTCATCATTGCTCAGCACCACAACATCGACGCCGCTGCGTGCATCGCGCAACACATAGGTCGAAGTTCCCATCCACGAACCGGAATGCGATACGCGCCCGCCGCCTTCGATCACCCAACCAAAACCATAACCAGTACCCTCGTCGTCGATAGGCGCGCCGGAATCTAGCCTGCCGTTAGCCCACGCGGCGCGTTTTTGCGCTACATCCAGCACGCGCGTGCCATCCAAGGCCCGCATCCACGCGATCATATCGCTCATGCTGGCAAAGATATTGCCATCGCCCGTCACTGAACTTGGCGAGCTGGACTCGCTAACATTACCGTCATCATCGCTTTCATAGCCACTTACCTGACCGGGAAAGCGCTGATTCAAACGATCCATGACGCGTGCTGTACGCATTCCCGCCAGGCCAAATAAGCGCGTGCGCACAAAGTCGGCAAAGCGCTGGCCGGACACCCGTTCCACAATCAGGGCGAGCAGCACATAGCCCGAATTATTGTAAAGATAGCTTTCCCCCGGCGCTTCATTCGCCTCAGTTTCATTCATCCAGCGCAAATGGCTTTCCGTGGTAAGCCTAGCAAACGCACTATCAGTGCCGTCCCAATCATCCGAGGTGTAATCCGGCAAGCCGGAGATGTGATAAAGCAAATCCGACACGCGCACGGCGCGCCCCTCATCAGAATCGACAAAATCCGGCAGATATTTCACGACCGGTTGGCGCACATCCACGCGCCCGTCCTTGACCAAAGTCAGTATCGCGGCGGCAGTGAAGTGTTTCGACACCGAAGCCAGATCGAACACCGAGCTG
>JANNYA010000179.1:0-27065 GCA_031409855.1 Rhodanobacteraceae bacterium
GCAATTTATGTTCAGTGCGGTGCCAAATACGGGCACCGAAACGCCGATTTCGAATATTGCCTCGGTCACGCCACCGGCAAATATTACTGATGCCAATCTCAATAATAACGTGGCGACGGATGGGCCGGATGTGCGCGGAATAGTTCGTAACGGCTTCGAGTGAAGCAGCCTAATAAGTGTGTATGTCCAAGGTGCGTTAGTTTTCGGTGATGCGCGAAAACTAAAGCGGGAATCGCTTTTTGGGTCAAATCTAGTACGTTGAAAGCAAATCTAGTGCGATTAAGTAACTAGTGTGCTTAATTACCTGGCGCGCTAAACTGTTCATTCCAAGACTACGCGTAGGCAAAAGCAATGAACGAAGTCGCAGACCCAAGTAAAGCTGCAGCGCTGCCTGTAATCGCTACAGATAAGTTACGGCGTGACGAGTCTGCCGCGAAAAATCTATTTTTCGGCGAAATTTTGGAGGAAAACTTATTCCCTTATCCCAAAATGAGTGCGCGCGATGCCGAACTTTTGGGTGCCGTGGTGGATTCTATTGACGGCTTTTTGGACGCGCATACCAAGGAATTTAAGCATTGGGATCGTGATGCGCATCAGCCGGCGGAGTTTATCCAGGGCCTGCGCGACATGGGCTTGTTTGGCCTGATCATTCCGGAAGAATACGGTGGCATGGCGCTTTCCAATGCCGGTTACGCACGCGTGCTGCAACAAACTTCGCGGCATGATAGCTCGGTTTCATTGACGGTCGGCGCGCATAGCTCGATCGGCATGAAGGGCATTTTGCTGTGGGCGAACGATGAACAAAAGCAGCGCTACCTGCCGAAACTGGCCAGCGGCGAGATGATTGCCGCGTTTTGCTTGACCGAAGCGGGCGCGGGCTCGGATGCGGCGAGTATCAAGACCACGGCAAAAAAGAATGCTGATGGCAGCTGGACGCTGTCCGGCGAGAAAATATGGATCACCAACGGCGGTATTGCCCAGCTGTTCACGGTTTTTGCGAAAACCGATGAAGGCGAGGGCAAGATGACCGCATTTATCGTCGAAGCGGCTTGGAAAGGAGTCAGCAGCGGCCCGCATGAAGATAAAATGGGCATTCGCGCATCGAGCACCACCACCATCGCTTTTAGCGATGTGATCGTGCCGGCCGAAAATGTGCTCGGCCCCGAAGGCAAGGGCTTCAAAGTCGCGATGAGCATCTTAAACAACGGCCGCACCGGCTTAGGCGGTGGTGCCGTGGGTGGCATGAAAACTTTGATCAAATTAGCAAGCGCGCAGGCGCAAGATCGCAAGCAATTTGGCCGCCCGATTGCTGAGTTTGGTCTGATTCGGGAAAAACTTGCGCAAATGACGCTCGATTGCTTCGCGGCGGAATCGGTGGTTTGGATGGTGGCGCACTACATTGATTCGGGTGTGGAGGACTATTCCGTAGAGGCGGCGATTAGCAAAGTGTTTGCCTCGGATGCGATTCAGCGCTGCGCCCATGAAGCCTTACAAATCGCTGCGGGCAATGGCTTTATGCGCGAGTTTCCGTACGAGCAAATCACCCGTGATTGCCGTATTTTGAGCATTTTTGAAGGTACCAATGAAATTTTGCGGCTTTATATTGCGTTGAGTGGGCTGAAAGATGTGGGTTCGTCTTTAAGTGAGCTGAAAACGGCGGTCGGCGATATTTTCAACAACCCAATCAAGGGCTTTGGTGTGCTCAGTGGCTATGCGGAAAAGCGTTTCAAAGAGGCGACTGGGTTTGGTGCCGACAAAATTTTGCGTGACTTGCACCCTAGGTTGAAAGCAGGCAGCGATATCTATGCCAAATACACGCTTGAGCTGTCCAAAGCAGGCGATACGCTGTTGCGCACGCATGGCAAGGCAATCGCTGAATTTCAGCATCAGCAAAAACGTATCGCCGATATTGCAATCGATCTATTTGTTGGCCTGTGTGTGCATTCTCGCGCCAACACCATCGCCAAAGAGGAGCCCGCGAAAGCCGAATCAACGTTGGTATTAGCTGAGGTTTTTGCGAAACAGGCGCGGCGGCGAATGTCGCGCAACCTGCGCGCACTGTTGAGCAACGAAGACAAGCAAATGGACGCGATTGCCGCAGCAACTTTGGCGCGCGGCGAGTATGTTTGGGACGTAATTTGAGTGCTGCAGCAAAGCTGGCGGTGCGTAATTTAGCGCCAAAGCCGGGCCTGAATTTAGGCGGTGCATTATTGCGCGCCGCGTTGATTGCCGGAAGTCGCGCGGTGATTGCCAAGCGCGATGAGCTTAATCGCATCAATGTGTTCCCGGTTGCCGACGGCGATACCGGTACCAATATGGCGTTTACCTTTGCTGCGGTTTTGGAAAGCGCCACCGCCGCGCGCGGTATGAGTGCGGATGTGGTGTTGCGCAACGCCGCAATGTCCGCAGTCGATGGCGCTCGCGGTAACTCGGGTGCAATTGTGGCGCAATTTTTTTACAGCCTGTCCGAAGCGCTGAAGGGCCAAACGCGAATTAGCTTGCTGGCATTGAGTCAAGCCGTCACACAGGCGGCTTTGGGTGCGCGGCGCGCGCTTGCTCAGCCGCGCGAAGGCACCGTGTTGAGCGTGATTACTGACTTCGCGAAAGGCTTGTCGGAGATGGTCAGTAGCACCCAGCTGAGCGCTTTTTTTGGGCGCGGCCTGAGTGCGGCTCAGCGCGCACTGGCGCGCACACCTAGTCAGCTTGCGGTGTTGGCCGAACACGGCGTCGTCGATGCCGGTGGCAGTGGTTTTGTCAGCTTTTTGGAAGGTGTGCAGCAATTTGTTGAGCACGGCCGCGATGCGTTGACGGTGATTGGTGCGCCGCTGGCGATTGAGATGCAGCGTCATGAGCACAGCCACGATCATGATTCAGACGATATCGCTGCGTGTGCCGGGCAGTTTCGCTTCTGCAGTGAATGTTTATTGGAAAACGTTGCGACCGATGCGCTGCGCGCGGCGCTAAGCGGTTTCGCGCATGATTCATTGGTGCTTGCCGGCGGGGTGGAGCGCGCGCATTTGCATGCGCATACCGACGACCCGGCAGCGCTGTTCGAGCTGGCGGCAAATTTTGCCAAAGTCAGCCAACGCAAAGCTGACGATATGCATGCGCAGGTGCGCGCCAAGCGTAACCGCGCTGCGGTGGCCATTGTTTGTGACACTGCGGCCGACTTGCCACTGTCAGAAATTGAGCGTCTTTATATTCATTGTGTCTCGGTGCGGGTGAATTTTGGCAATGACGAATTTATTGACCGCATCACGCTCAGCCCGGAGCAATTTTATCGGCGCTTGCGCCTTGATCCCACCCCGGTTCGGACCTCGCAGCCGCCGAGCGGCGAGTTTCGGCGGTTGTTTGATCAGCTCAGCAGTCTGCACCAAGAAATTTTATGCCTAAATATTTCTTCGACGCTCAGTGGCACCTATCAAGCCGCGTGCGCTGCCGCGCGCCATGGCGGTAGTGGCAAAGCGCAGGTATTCGATACGCTCAATGCTGCCGCCGGGGAGGCACTGATCATCTTGGACGCCGCAGAAGCCGCGCAAGCGGGGTTGACGGCGACGCAAATTATCCAGCGCAGTGGCGAAATGCGTTGCCGCACCACCACGTTTGCACTGATTACCGACGCCAGTTTTGGCGCGCGCGGCGGGCGGCTACCGCGCTGGCTGGTGCCGATAACGCGGGTGTTTCGGATGAGCCTGATCATCTCCAGCAACACCGCCGGGAAAATCGTGCCGCGCGGTGTGCTCTGGGGCAGGCGCGCCTTGCCTGAGCGCTTTGCCGCTTGGGCGCTGCGGCGCGTGGCGTCAGGCGCGGCGCTGAAAGTGATCGTCGGACATTGCGATGCAAAAGCCGCCGCGAAACAAGTGGTGGCAGCGGTGCAAGCAAACACGCGGCATGCGATTTCGGTTTGTCATTTAGTTGATGCGGGTACCGGCATTGGCGCGCACGCCGGCCCAGGTGCTTTGGTTTTGGGCGTGCAGCGTCGTCTGGATTTATAATGTTTGGGATGTTTGCCCTAGCGCTGGTGCTCAGCTACTTGCTCGGTTCGCTGTCGGGCAGTTTGATTGTCGGGCGTCTGCGTGGCGTGGACATACGCACGCTGGGCAGCGGCAACGCAGGTGCCACCAATGCTTTACGTACCCAGGGTAAAATCTTTGCAGCGCTTACGGTCTTGATTGATGCCGGGAAAGGCGCGTTTGCCGCTTTGCTGATCGCAAAACTTTGCCCAGAACGCCCGGAAGCAGCGTTTGCCTGTGCTTTTAGCGCGGTCTTGGGGCATTGTTTCCCGGTGTTTTTCGGTTTTCGCGGCGGCAAGGGTGCGGGCACCGCGTTTGGCGCGATGATTGCGCTGATTCCTATTACTGCGTTCGTCGCGATTGCGGCGTGGCTGATCAGCTTGATAAGTACCGGCTACGTGGGCTTAAGTACCGTGATCGCAGCTTTAATTGCGGCAACTGCGGTGCTAACGATTACACCGCTCCCGATGCCAGCATTGCTGTATGCAGAAGCCATTTTTTTGCTGATTACGTTGCTACATCACGGCAATATTCGTCGCTTGATCGCGGGCACGGAGGCTAGGTTTGAGAAAGCTAGATTATTGCAGCCTTTTTTCGCGCGACGTCGTGAAGGTTAGTAAATTGGGGGATGTCCGTAGTGCGGACGGGACACAACCATGGGCCCTGTCAAATATTGATTCTCTGAGCGTGACTAAACGGCTGAATAGTCTTGCCTTACCACGGCAACGATTTACCATCAAAATTAAAAAAGCCGCCACTTTGCGCCAAGCTAAGCGAACTCAGCAGGTGCTGTTGCCCCTGCACTGACTCGGTTAAAGAAAGTGGCGCTTGCTCGCCGCCCATGCGCGTCTTTACCCAACCTGGGTGCAAAGCTACCGCGATAACGCCCTGTGCTTTTAGATCAATAGCGATGTTTTTCACCACCATATTGAGCGCGCATTTGGAAATTCGGTAGGCGTAGGAGCCACTCGAGCCGTTATCGCCAACCGAGCCCATCAGACTCGATTGAAACGCGTAAATTTTGCGTTCGGATTTCGCTACGTTTTGCACCAGGGCCTCGGCCAGCTTTAACGGCGCCAGGGCGTTAATTTGAAATAGTTGCAACGCTGAGTCCGAGTCTATTTCGCCAAAATTTAGGCGCTTGCCATTGACGCCCGCATTGAACAAAACTAGGTCGAGCGCAACCTTATCCAGCTCGGCGGCAAGCTGCGCCGGTGCGTCTGAATTTGTTGCGTCATAGGCCAGCACCTTTACAAGCGCCGGGTATTGCACAGCCAATAGATTGAGTTCGTCCGCCTCGTGCGGTACGCGCGCGGTGGCGTAAACAAAAACGCCTTGATCAACAAATCGTCGCGTATGTTCAAGGCCCAGGCCACGATTTGCGCCGGTGATTAGTATTTTTTTCATCGAAAGAGCCTGAGTTGTGAACCCATAAATTTTGGCTATCTTACTCAATCACGCATGATTTGAACTGCCTGCGACGTTTGCGTCGATGTTTGATAGCGCAAAACTTGATGCAATAAGTTTCACTTTCCCATGATGGATATTAGGTCTATAATTTCAGTAATTTCTGAAACTACAGGTGTGTCGTGAAACTATCTCCGCTGGTATTACGTTTTGTTTTGCACTTTGGTGAAATGGGCAGCCGCTGGGGCATTAACCGCACGGTTGGGCAAATCTATGCGCTTATTTTTTCGTCGCCGCAGTCATTGAACGCCGATGAAATCGCCGAATCGCTGGATGTGTCGCGTTCGAATGTCAGCATGGGTCTAAAAGAGCTGCAGAGTTGGAGTTTGGTACGCCTAGAGCACCGTGTCGGTGATCGACGTGATTACTTCCGTGCGCCAGAAGATGTTTGGCAAATATTTCAAACCTTGGCGCAAGAACGCAAAAAGCGCGAAATTGACCCGACCCTTTCGATGTTGCGCGAAGCGGTCATGGAGCCGGTCAACGAGGATGCGGATCGCTATGCACAAAAACGCATGCAGGACATGCACGACTTGATTGAATTGGCGACCGGCTGGTTTGCAGAAGTGCAGCGTATGGATCAAGCGACGCTAAAAACGCTGATGAAAATGGGCACACGCGTGCAAAAAGTATTGGAATTTAAATTGGTCGGATCGAGCGCGCCGAAAAAAAGCTAAAGCAAGTTTTGATTGGGTTGTTTTTGCCAAGGCAGGGCAGAACGAATAACCGAAAACTGCCAAATTTTTATTGATGAAGGAGCCACCATGGACGCCTTAGTACTTGCGCGTGCCCAATTTGCCGCAAACATTAGTTTTCACATTTTATTTCCCACGATCAGCATCGCCCTTGCATGGCTGTTGGTGTTTTTCAAATTTCGCGAGACGCGCTCGAAAAATGCCGTGGCTTGGCAGGCGCTGTATGGCTTTTGGGTGAAAGTGTTCGCGCTGTGTTTTGCTCTGGGCGTGACTAGCGGCATCACCATGAGTTTTCAATTCGGCACCAACTGGCCGGGCTATATGAATACGGTCGGCAATGTCGCCGGGCCGCTGTTGGCTTATGAAGTGATGACCGCATTTTTTTTGGAGGCGAGCTTTTTAGGCGTGATGCTGTTCGGGCGATCACGGGTAAGTAACCGCGTGCATACTGGCGCCACGTTGTTAGTGGCCATCGGCACCACGCTGTCCGCCTTTTGGATTTTGGCGCTAAATTCATGGATGCACACGCCCACGGGACACGTGGTCAAAACGGTTGCAGGCGTCACCACCGTTGATGTGGTCAGCTGGTGGGCGGTAATTTTTAACCCGTCATTTCCGTATCGCTTGAGCCACATGTTGTGCGCATCAGTTTTAACTGTGGCGTTTTTGGTGATTGGCTTAAGCGCTTACCGTTTGCTCAAAAAAGACAGCAAGCCCGAGGCAAAATTAGGTCTAGTCGTTGGTTTAGTGATAGCCGCCGTTGCCGCACCCGCGCAGATTTTTTTGGGTGATTTGCACGGCTTAAACACACTCAAGCATCAGCCCGCAAAAATCGCCGCGATTGAGGCAGTTTGGGACACTCAAAACGGTGCCGCGCTGACGCTATTTGGCATTCCTGATGAGCGCACGCGCAGTACGCATTTTGCAGTAGAAATACCGAAACTTGCAGCGCTGGTGTTGACGCATGAGCTAGAGGGGGAAATCAAAGGCTTGAATGATTTTGCGCAGCATCCGCCGGTCAAACCGCTATTTTTTGGCTTCAGAATTATGGTCGGTATCGGTGTGTTGATGCTGGCGTGTGCTTGGTTCGGCACGTTTTTGCTGGTGAGAAAGCGCGCCATGCCGGTATGGTTCTTGCGTGTGCTGGTGGCGATGACTTTTGCTGGCTGGGTGGCGGTATTGGCGGGCTGGTATGTGACTGAAATAGGCCGTCAACCGTGGCTGGTGCAGGGCATTTTGACGACCGCGCAGGCGGCGAGTCAAACCGTAACGGGTGGACAGATTGGCCTTACTTTGGCGCTGTATCTGAGCCTGTACTTAGCCCTCATCGCGGCGTTTGTGCGGACACTTTTTTATCTAGCAAAAAAGGCGGTGCAGGGCGATTTGCCGTCACTAGACACTGAAGTTAGCCCCGAAACCGCTGAGGATGGCCCATGAACGCCTATTTGCCTGAATTTTTTTTGGTCGTTATGGCTTTTTCCATGCTGGCCTATGTGGTGATGGATGGGTTCGATTTAGGCGTGGGCATCCTGTTACGGCGCGCGGATGCGCTCGAAAAAGACACGATGGTGGCATCCATCGGGCCGTTTTGGGATGCGAATGAAACTTGGTTGGTGCTTGGCGTCGGCATTTTGTTAACGGTGTTTCCACGAGCGCACGGTGAAATTTTAGGCGCGCTTTACTTGCCGGTGGCGCTGATGTTGATCGGTTTGACCCTACGCGGCGTAGCTTTTGACTTCCGCGCGAAGGTTAAGGCTGAGCGCAAGGATCTGTGGGATCAGCTTTTTTATGCAGGGTCTTTGCTGACCGCGCTAGCGCAAGGTTTTATGTTGGGCATGCATATCGTGGGCTATTACTACAGCATCGCGAACGTCGCTTTCGCGGCGTTTATCGGCTGCGCGCTTGCCTCGGGCTATGTGCTTTTGGGCGCGTGCTGGCTGATTATGAAAACCGAGGGCGCATTGCAAGCGAAAGCGCGTCACTGGGCTACGCATGCTTTGGGCCTGACCGGGCTTGGTGTCGCAGCGGTCAGTGTGGTGACGCCAATGGTCAGTGCGCGGATTTTCGAGCGTTGGTTTGGCTTGCGTGAGCTGTTTTTATGGGCACCGATTCCACTGTTAACCCTGGTGCTGTTCGGCATGTGTGCTTGGCGCTTGGAGCGCTTAAAAACGGCCAGCGCGACTAGGCTCAAGTCATCAAATCCAGCGTGGCACGGCGCATGGCAGCCCTTTGCCTGCGCCGTGGGAATTTTTTGCCTCGCCTTTATCGGCTTGGCCTACAGCTTGTTCCCGTATTTAGTAGTCGACAAGATCACGATTTGGCAGGCCGCAACCTCCACTGATGCGATGCGCCTGATTGCGCTGGGTGCTCTGATCAGCATGCCGGCTACGCTTGCTTACACGGTTTTTAGCTACCGCGTTTTTTGGGGCAAGGCGCAACCTTTGAGCTATAGCTAGGCGGCATTTGACGCTAAGGAGCTAAAACTGTCCTTCCACTTCACGCAATGCTTTCATGAAGTCCAAATTCAGCGCAAAGCCCAAGTGCACATCAATGTTGCCTTCTGCGTACAGATTTTCGCCGTTGCTAAAGGCATCCGCTTGGGTAAAGCGGGTCACTATGCCGTAGGGAATATTGATTAGCCAGAGCTCCTGAACCCCTGCAGCACCGTACGCTTTGCGCTTTTCAATGGTGTCAAAAGCCGCTGTTGAAGGGGATAGCACTTCAATGACGAAATTGGGCGCACCGCGTATACCTTTGGCATCAATCTTGTTTTCATCGCACACCACGACCAAATCTGGCTCAAACACCGTTCGAATGAACTCGTCCGATTCCTTATACACGGGCAAGCGCACGCCTACTGGGCCTGTGAAACCACGGCAGGACTTGCCTTCGAGTGCATTTCTAATTTGACCGGCAAGCTCAAACACCACTTGCTGATGGCTAATGAGTGGCGGTGCCATCGCGCGCGCCATGCCATCGATTAATTCGTAGCGCGGCTTGGCGGGCCAGCTGAGGTAATCTTTGTAGGTGAATTCGCCGATGGGGCGTTTTGCGGTTTGGGCGTTCATGGTCTCGGGCGTTCCGTCGTGCGTGCTGCAAGTTTAGCAGAGCGATCGCCTGCTATTTCGTAGTTGACCAAACGGCGGGATGGTTCCCGCTTGCCCGGCTTAGGTCTAAACTTGCGCGCTCTCTCGCAGTGATTAGGACAGGTCATGTTTGATTTAGAACGGCTTTTGGGAAATATGTTGGGTGGCAGCGCGCTGGGACGTGCGGCAAGTTCCATGGGTTCCGGGCTAGGCTCGGTCAATGGCGGCATAGGCTCTGGCTTAAGTAAGGGTGCGCTCGGTATCGGTGCGTTGGGAGTGGCATGGGCGGCGTTTGAGCATTTTCAAGAACAAAAGGCGCAAGCGGCAAGTAATTCAGGACCCGGCATGCCACCGCCGCCACCCGGATCGGGCGCAATGCCGCCGCCGCAACCGCCGGCAATGCTTGGCGCACCCGTAGTTAATGCACCTGAAAATACGCGTGAAGCCGATGCGACGCACTTGATTCGCGCCATGATCGCCGCTGCGAATGCAGACGGTACGATTGACGGTGATGAGCGCAGCAAAATTCTGGAGCGCGCTATGACTGCGGGTTTGAGCCCGCAAACCCAAGCCTTTCTGTTAGCGCAAATCGCAACGCCAGCCGCGCTGTCAGAGATCGTTAGCCAAACGCGTGAAGGGTTGAAGCGTGAAACCTACGCCGCCTCACTCATGGCGATTAATAATGATAGCGCTGCCGAAAGTGCTTATTTAAGTTCGCTTGCTGCTGGCTTGGGTTTAACTGCAGCGGATGCTGAGCAAATTGGCGCAGCGTTGATCGGGCGTTGAGGGAAGAAGTTTGAAGGGCCATAACGGGGAAAGCGAAACTCTAAAAAGGGCGCGAACCAATCGAACTGCACCGGATAACCCGCCGCTTGCAAATCATCCACCCCACTGTTGATCCGTGCGGCAGCTGGCAGTTTCGTGCAGTCTGAGCAGCTACAATGCCGCATTGGGGAAATTGAAAGGATGCTCGCAATGCGCTCAACCATTTCCAAACCGATGCGCCTGGCAAAGCGCGGCACCAAACTGTTGATAGGGCTATGCGCGGTACTGTGCAGCGGCACGCTGTTCGCCCAAACGATTTTCAAATCAGGCTTTGAACGTACTGAGCCCGCGCCGGAAGTACGCATCCTGCGCGACGACCACGTTGCAACGCTGGAAATGGACTACAACGCTGAAAATCCCTGGGGTCAGTGGTGGACGCTGACTGGTGTAGGCAGCGAGTCGGCCGGGTTTTTGGTGACCTGGTGGCCAGTAAGCACTAACCCACAAGGCATGTCTGTGGCGGCAAAACATCTGCCAATGCACGGCAGCAGCGGCTGTTTGAGCGAGCCGGTGCACAAGTCTCACGGGACAGGCGACACGCCCGACAACAGCACTGATCCGACGTCCGTTCGTTGGCTGGTTACGGCGAACCGTCGGGTGCAGATTCAACCGCTAATTAATGGCGCAGCCTATACCGTGCGTGTGGAGCGCATTAACACGTTGGGTGAAATCACCAGCGTCGCGCGCGAGTTGAGTTTCGACGGTGGCGACAGCCGCCGCGTCGATGCCTTGCGCGCCAGCATGACCTATTTCGATGACTTCAATTTGCCGATGGGTGCTGCGGACGAGAAGCTTTGGAACAACGCGAGCGCTACCTCCACTGACCCGCGCTTCAATTTGTTTTTCATCAATGATCAGCTGCACGTACACACTCTGAACGGTACGCGCGTGGAAAACACGGGCGACAAATCACAGACTTCGCAGCGGTTTCGCAAACCCATGCGGCTGCAGGCCGGGGTGCGCCGCCGCATCGTGTTTGACATGGACAGCCCGTTGAGCCCGCGCTCGGTCTGGTATCTAGATCTCAACCCGGTGGCGACAGATTTAACGGGTCACGCGAATTTTTTCGATGAAGAAGGTGCTACCGGGTTGCCTGCCGGGGTGCTGCGTTTGCGCTCACAGTTTCAAACCTTTAGCGTCAGCCTGATCGGCATGAATGGCGCTTCGCACCAAATTGCCTCGGTGGATATGGAAGCGCTGGGGCGCCAAGCGATCCCCAACGTGCGCCGCAGTTTTGACGTGCGTGTCGGTACCGATGGCATTCAAGTGTTGATTGACGGGCGCAGCGTAATCGATGCAGCGTATGCGCCCTACACCTTGAGTGCAGGCGACTACGAAGCGTTATGGGTGGGCTTTGGCTACAACACCGCAAAAGATGGCGTGCCCTATTTTCTCACGCATTGGGACAACTTTGGCTTCGACGGGCCGGTGGTAGAGCCGCGCCAAGTGCACAACTATGTGACGCGTATCGCGGGTACCGACTATCAAAAAGCAAATCGCGCGAACGCGGTGTACCCAAGCTTTGAGATCCAGATTCCAGACGACCTTCGCCCGATTGTAGCCGGTGCAACGGCGCAAGCGTGGTTGGTTTATACCTACCAAATGGGCGACTACTCCGGCTTTAATCTGAGCCCAGGGGATCACGTCAAACTCAATGCTGGGGCACAGTTTGCATTGCCGCCGCGCGTCAATAACAGCGTGCCTTACGTGCCAGACTTGTTGGCCTGGGGCATGCCGCATACGGTGCGAATCAAACTTGGTGATCTGGTGCAAGGTGGTGCTTCGCCGTTGCTGGTCGGCGCCAATCGCTTTCAGTTTTTCGCGGCAAATACCGGCATTTTAAACGTGCATGTCGAGGTTTTTTATCCGCCCGGTAGCGCGCCTGCGTACACGCCACCCGCCGTAATTCATCACTTCCCGATGCACAGTGAGCTGCCAAGGCTAGGCACACCCGCGCGCTTCGAGCAAATTGGCGCAACGCAAATTGGCGAGGAACATCATATTGGCACGCAGCCTGCGGCGCGTATTCCCGTCAGTGGCGTAGTGCCGATTACCCTGCTAATTGGCAACAGTAGCTATGCAAACTGGGCGCCGCAATTGATGCGCGTACCCGTCACCAGCACGGAAGTGTGGAGCACCGGCGGCACTATTGGCGTCGCCAAAGTCGAGGTGTTTCTACGACGCGTCGGCAGCAGCGTAGCGCCTGGTGCCGCGGAAAGTCGAGTCTTGCTGCTCGACACCGCACGCGAGGTACCTACCCCGCAAGGTCGTTACACTCGCAGTCTAGACACGACGGCGTTTGCAAACGGTGACTATGAAATATTCGTGCAGGCCCAGGCGCCTTCAGGGCTGAAAAGCCACCCTAGCTATGGCAATGAAACCTATCTTTGGGATGCCGCAGCGCTGTCTGGCGCGTATTATCCGATGCAGATTTCAATTCAGAATTGAGGGTTGAGAGGCGAGTAAGGCTATTGCGCGCCAACTCGAATCGGTAGCAACTGCGCACCATCAAAAACCGGGCTGTCGGCGTAAATCCTGCCACAAGTGCTTCCCTCTCTCCGCTCAGGCAACGGGCTCTGGGGCATCCAGCACGCAGCGCAAGTAGCGTTCGCGTTCGTCTCAAAGCCCTTGCTTCAAACTGGCCTCAACAAAATCGTCTAAATCGCCATCCAGCACGGTCTGGGTATCGCGCCGCTCCACGCTGGTGCGTAAATCTTTAATACGCGCATCGTCAAGCACGTAGGAGCGAATTTGATGGCCCCAGCCGATATCGCTTTTGGCGTCTTCAATTTTTTGTTTCGCAGCGCTGCGCTTTTGAATTTCGATCTCATAGAGCCGCGCTTTCAGCATTTTCATCGCAAAATCGCGGTTCGCGTGCTGGCTGCGCTGGGTTTGACAGGCGACCACCACGCCACTCGGCACGTGGGTAATGCGCACGGCGGACTCGGTCTTATTGACGTGCTGGCCGCCCGCGCCGCTGGATCGATACACGTCGGTTTTCAAGTCAGCCGGATTGATATCGATATCAATATTGTCATCAACTTCGGGCGAAACGGTCACCGAGGCAAATGAGGTGTGCCGCCGTTTTGCCGAGTCAAACGGACTAATGCGCACCAAACGATGCACGCCCGATTCGGTGCGCGTCCAGCCAAAAGCATAGTCGCCTTCAACGCGGAACGTTGCGCTCTTAATGCCCGCAACATCGCCTGCGCTGACCTCGATCATCTCGGTTTTGAAACCCTTTTTATCGCACCAGCGCAAATACATGCGCAACAGAATTTCAGCCCAGTCTTGCGCTTCGGTGCCACCCGAGCCGCTTTGGATGTCGATAAACGCGGCATTGGGGTCCATCGGGTTGGCGAACATGCGCGCCAGTTCCAGGCGTTCAACGATGCGCAGAAATCCTTCCGCATCTTTTTCGACGCCGCGTGCAGTCGCTTCGTCGTCCTCATCAATCGCCAGCTCCAGATAGTCTTTGGCGTCAATCAAGCCCTGAGTTAGTGCGGTCAAATGCTTTACCACGCCCTCAAGTAGCGCGCGTTCGCGGCCTAGAGCTTGCGCTAATTCTGGCTTGCTCCAGACGCTGGAATCTTCTAATTCGCGGGTGACTTCCTCTAAGCGCTCGGCTTTGGTATCAAAGTCAAAGATACCCCCTAAGGCCGACAGTGCGCTCGCTTAAGTCTTTGATTAAATTGGATAGTGGATTGGTTTCAAACATAAAAGCGAGTTCTCAAAAAAATAAAACAATAGGTAGGACACAAAGCCATCAATGCGTCAGGCGATCGGTTTGCACCGCAAGCGCAGTGCGGATTAACTCCGCCATCATGTCCAAAAATACCGTTCCCATGCCCGGGTGGAAGCGATTCGGGTCGCTGCTGCCGATTGCCATTAAGCCCACTGGATCGAGCGGCATCAGCACGGCGCTGGCAACATTCGTCGCGCGGGTGCCAAATAGAAACTCAAGTTTTTCCGGCTTTAGCCGCCCGCACAACGGTACGCGGTGCTTCATGGCTTCGCTAAACTGGGCTAATCCTGGATCTGCTTCGGTCACTGGCTTCAGCCATGGCGCACCCGCACCAAATTCAGCGAGCGAGTCGGGCGGATCGATCAGCACGAGTTGGATCAAATCGGTATGAAAATCTTCCTGTAACGAGGCGGCAATTTGCTGCACCGCTTCGGTTAGCGTGCGCGCTTTCAGCAGGCGCAAGCCCAACAAATGCACCCGCTGCATCAGTAGCTCATTGTCTTGCGCGACTTGGATCAGCTGATGCAAGCGTGTGCTCAACTGCTGATTTTTCTCCCGCAAAACGTCTAATTGATAGCTCGCCAACGAGGCGATATTTTTCGTCTCATCTCTCGGCAGCTGTAAGCTGGCGGCTAGATCAGGAAATTGCAGTAAAAAATCACTGCGGCGGCGCAAAAACGCGGCAACCGCTTCGGCGTCTATAGAATCGGGCGTTTGCGACGCGGCGCTTGAGTCAGGCATGGGCTAGTTTTAGGCAACAGTTCGAGCGCGGAGCTTATGCGAAAAGCCCACCGCTGCGAAAAGGTTTTCCTTAAATCGATCTCAGTGCGTTAAGCGGCCATCAAACACATGCACGACCGGCCCACGCAGCACCACCTCGGCATCGTCACTAGGCCAACTGACATTCAATTCACCGCCCGGCAGCGCCAAAGTGACATTGCGGTCACTTAAGCCTGAGCGAATCAGGTTAATCGCTGCTGCACACGCGCCGCTGCCACAGGCCAAAGTTTCGCCCGCGCCGCGCTCGTAAACGCGTAATTTTGCGTAATTGCGCGATATTTGCTCGCAAAAGCCGACATTCACGCGATCCGGGAAATCACTATGGCTTTGCAAGGCTGCACCGATGTGCTCGACATCGGCGTTTGCCACGCTCGGCACTAAAATTGTGGCGTGCGGATTGCCCAAGCTTAAGCAGGAAAGTTCAAGCAACTGCCCGGCGACCTGTGTTTGGTAGCGCAGTGCTTGGGGGTGGCCCAGCATAGGAATCGTGGCGGGATTGAATTCTGGCTTGCCTAAGCTGACGCCAATTAAGCCCTCGGCGGTTTGACTGACTTTAACGATACCGGCAGGGGAGGCAAGTTTAAACGGTGCACTCAAGCCATGCCGATGGATCAACCACCACGCCACCGCGCGCGCGCCGTTGCCACACTGCTGCGCGCGGCTGCCGTCGCTATTGAAAATTTGGTAGCCAAAGCCCCTGGTTGCGGACGGGTTTTTAGTGACCAGCATCAGCTGATCAAAGCCTACCGCCGTTCGTCGATTGCCCAACGCCTGCGCCAAGTCTGCGTAATTTATAGATGCGGGAAGGCTAAACGCTTCGATCAGGACAAAATCATTGCCTGCGCCATGCAGCTTGGCAAATGCAATTTCAACCATGTGTAGCTGGCGGTTCGGGCGCATCGGCTGGCTTTAGCGGGCCTTTATTGCCGCAGCCGCTCAACGTTAATAGCAAGATTAAACTCAATCCAAGGGCAAAGCGAAAGTGGCGCATTGAGATCAACTAGTTGGGAACTGATCTATCAGTATACGAGATGGGCAACCGCCAGATCGATGCCTGCTCGCCGAACCATCGACTTTCCGGCTATTCTTTAACGCTTCCTAGATTACTTAAGCGCGAACTTTTATGACGACCATCAATCAAGTGCAACTCGATACTGGCCCCAAACCAAGTTGGGGCGTGATTTGGCTGCACGGTTTGGGTGCCGACGGGCATGATTTTGAGCCCATCGTGCCGGAACTGTGCGCGCGCAATTGGCCCGCGATTCGCTTCGTGTTTCCGCACGCGCCGGTGCGGCCAGTCACCATCAACGGCGGCGCGCGCATGCGGGCTTGGTATGACATCAAAAGTCTAGATCGCACCGCGCTTGGTGAAGCGCCGGGCATTCGTGAATCAATCGCCACGATCAGCCAAATCATTGCGGCTTTCGGCAAGCAAGGCATCACACCCGAGCGCACCTTTATCATTGGCTTTTCTCAAGGCGGTGCATTGGCGCTGTCAGCGGCGCTGCGCTACCCGACAAAATTGGCCGGTGTGGTCGCGCTGTCCTGCTATTTGCCGCTGGCGGAGTCATTGGCCGACGAGGCGAATAATGCCAACGCTGATATTCCGGTGTTTATGGCGCACGGGGTGCAAGATCCAGTGGTGCCGATGGCGCTTGGACAATTAAGCGCACAAATTTTGCGTGCGCGTGGGCTCAAGGTCGATTGGCATCAATACCCGATGCCGCATTCTGTGTGTGCTCAGGAAATTGCTGATTTAAGGACTTGGATTACGGCGCGCTTGTTGAGCTGATTCCACCCTTCATACCTAACCACCGCTAAAGCGCGAAGCAATAATGACCGCGCTAGCAGCACGCTTGCGCCTAAACTCGGCACCTCGCAACTTTGAGTCGACTCTTTACCATGCCAATTTATGAATTCGAATGCCGTAGTTGCGGCCATGTGTGGGATGAGCTGCAAAAAAGTTCGGATCCGGATCCTGAAAAGTGTCCTAATTGTGTCAATCCGGTCGTGGTTCGGCGTATGACGGCTGCTGCGTTTCGTTTGAAAGGTGCCGGCTGGTACGAAACCGATTTTAAGAAAGAGGGCGATACCAAGCGCAATCTGGTCGAGGGCTCTAGTGGCGAGGCCGCGAAACCTGAAGCGGTTGCGACGCCCGCTGCGACCGAAAAAGCGCCAGAAAAGGCCGCAGCGGTTGAAAAAGCGACGAGCGAGAAAGCGACACCTGCGCCCGCTTCAGCGCCTGCACCGACGCCAACGTCTACTCCTTCTGGGGCAGCGAGTTGACGCCATTGGCTCTCTGAAATGCTTTTTTAGAAAAAAAGAATTACGAATCTGAGTGCCAATTTAGCCACATTAAGCCATGCACACGCGAAAATTCCCTCACATTTCGCGTTACTAGCGTCGCTTGATAGCGCAATACGGTGGCGGCGATCAAAGTGTCGTGTGGGCCAATGGGCGTGCCTAGTGCTTCGAGTTCGACCCGAATTCGGGCAGCATGTGCGGCGCATTCACTGTCAAACGCAAGCACCTGCATGGGCCGCAATAATTTCGCCAAGGCGGTGAGCCGTGGCGTTGCGGCTGATAGCGGCAGACGTAGCAGTCCATAGCGTAATTCATATTCAACAATGGCTGGAACGCCTAAATCGGCCGGCCGAAGCGCCTGCAAGCGTGAAACCACCTGCGGGTCACCGCGAAAGTAATAACTGATGGTGTTGCTATCAAGAATGAGCATGGCTGACTAAAAACTTAGGCGCGGTACATCTTCTGCGCTTGTGTTGCGGCTTTCATCGATCAATGGGAAGTCGGCAAAACTGCCCGCAAGCGCCAAGCAATCTTGCGGCCATTCATGGGCTGCGTATTTGCGGATAATTTCTGACACCCAGCGGCTTTTGGAAACGCCGTTCGCACGTGCTGCCTGCTCGACCAACGCCTGCGCCGCAGCATCTAAGTACAGAGTAATTTGTGACATGGCTTTTGGCTCCTCACTTTTTGGTAAAGTATAAGCTAACTTATAATTGCAAGTGCGAGTTAGTCAAATCAGCGCGAATCACGGGGAAAAGTGTTTACCGTGACTCGGAAACCACGCCATAAAGCTCAGCCAATAGCTCATCAAGCGAGCGATCCCGCGTCTCCAAGTGTATTTCTGGCTTAAGCGGGCTTTCATAGGGCGAATCAATACCAGTAAAGCCGCGCAATTGCCCGCTTCTTGCCTTGGCATAAAGGCCTTTGACATCGCGCGTCTCGGCGACTTCCAGCTGCGTATCGACGAATACTTCGACAAATTGATCGGGGCCAAACAGCGCGCGTGCGGCGTCGCGGTCGGCGCGGAAGGGTGAAATCAAGCTGACCAGCACGATCAAGCCGGCATCGACCATCAGCTTGGCGGTTTCCGCCACCAAGCGCACGTTTTCTTTGCGATCCGCATCGCTGAAACCTAAATAGCGCGTCAGCCCGTGCCGTAAATTGTCGCCGTCCAAAACATACACGTGTTGCCCGGCGTCGGTCAACGCGCGGTCCAGGCCACTGGCGAGCGTGGATTTACCGGCACCGGATAGCCCGGTAAACCACACGCATTTGGGGGTTTGGCGCTTTTGCTGTGTGCGCTCTTGATGGCTAACAAGCATCGGCTGCCAGCGCACATTGTTGCTGGAATTCGCTTCCACCACGGTACCTGCGGCGACCGTGGCGTGGTCGTGGCGGTCGATCAGAATGAAGCTGCCCAACGCGCGGCTATCGGTGTAGCGCTCCAGGGAAATGACTTGATCCAGGCGCAGTTTGCACAGCGCGACATCGTTGAGCTCAAGCACTGTCGCATCACGCTGAGTTTGCGTGTCGATGTCAATTAGATATTTGATTTGCTCGATCCGGGCATTGACGGTGCGGGTGCCCAGTTTCAGCAAAAACGACTGGCCTAGCTGTAGCGGGTGCTGCGTCATCCAGAGAATACGCGCGTCGAATTGATCCGAGCGCACCGGTGTCTGCGTCAAGCTGGAGATCACATCGCCGCGGCTCACGTCAATCTCGCCGTCCAATGTGAGCACAATACTGTCGCCAGCAATCGCGGACTCAATGCTATCGGTGCCACGCAGGATGGAAGTAACTTGCGCCTGCAGCGGCTTCGCGCCTTTTTGCCCCGCTGTTAACGCGGCGCTGGAATTGACCGTAATCTGATCGCCAACATTGACCAAACCTGCGGCAATGGTGCCAGCAAAGCCACGAAAATCTTGATTTGGGCGGCACACCCACTGCACTGGAAGGCGAAAGCCTAGCGCTTGTTCTGAAATCAAATCACTGGCGGCAGGTGCTGATTCCAGTGCGCTGAGCAGGCTTTCCCCCAAATACCAAGGCGTTTGCGTACTCGCTTCAATCAAATTGTCACCTGCCAGTGCGGAAAGTGGAATCGCATGGACATGCTTGATACCCAAATCCTTTGCCAGCGCCAAATATTGCGTTTCAATGTCGCGGAAAAGGTTTTCTGCGTAGTCAACCGCGTCCATTTTATTGACCGCGAATATCACCCGCTTGATCCCGAGCAACGACAAAATAAAGCTGTGTCGCCGCGTTTGCGTCAGCAAGCCTTTGCGCGCGTCAACCAAAACAATAGCGAGATCCGCAGTTGATGCGCCGGTCGCCATATTGCGCGTGTATTGCTCGTGCCCTGGGCAATCGGCGGCGATAAATTTACGCTTGAGCGTGCTAAAAAACCGGTAGGCGACATCGATTGTGATGCCTTGCTCGCGCTCGGCCTGCAGGCCATCCAGCAACAGCGCGTAGTCTATCGCCTCACCTTGAGTGCCGTGTTTGCGGCTATCTTTTTCCAGCGCGCCCAATTGATCATCGTAAAGGCTGCGCGTTTCAAACAACAAGCGGCCAATCAGCGTGCTTTTGCCATCATCGACGCTGCCGCAGGTGATGAAGCGCAGTAGCGTCTTACTTTCGTGCGTTTCAACATAGCGCTCGAATTCGCTGCGTTCTATTGTTTCATGCAACATGGTTTGTGCTCCGTAATTTGTGGTCTTTCGGACCGCTTTTTGACACCGAAAAGCTATGTGCGTAGTTTTCAGTGGAAGAACCGTGAGCCCAGAGTTATATGTTTTGTTACAAAACGGATAACTCAGGGCGAACGGCTCTGACAGCGAAGGCTATTCGACAGCCTCAGAGATCAGAAATAGCCCTCGCGCTTTTTCTTTTCCATCGACGCGCTGGCGTCGTGATCAATCAAGCGGCCTTGGCGTTCCGAGCTTCTGGATTGCAGCATCTCGGCAATGATTTCCGGCACGCTGCTCGCGTTTGAGTGCACCGCACCGGTCAATGGATAGCAGCCTAGTGTTCTAAATCTTACTTTTTCGGTGCGTACTACCTCACCGTCACGCAAAGTAAAACGCTCGTCATCCAACATAATCAAGGTGCCATCGCGTTCCACAACTGGGCGCTCTTCGGCAAAATAAAGCGGCACCACGGCAATATTTTCGCGCTGGATATAGAGCCAAATGTCCAGCTCGGTCCAATTGGAGAGCGGAAAAACCCGCACGCTTTCGCCCTTGTGGATGTGCGTGTTGTACAAATTCCAAAGCTCTGGGCGCTGGTTTTTTGGATCCCATGCATTGGCTGACGAGCGAAAGGAAAACACGCGTTCTTTCGCGCGCGAGGCTTCTTCATCCCGACGTGCGCCGCCAATCGCGGCATCAAACTTGCCGATGCTCAATGCCTGTAACAAGCCTTGGGTTTTCATCACGTCGGTAAACACTTTTGCGCCATGTACGATCGGGCTCAAGCCGCGCGCCAGGCCGTCCGGATTTTTGTGCACGCGTAAATCCACGCCGTATTGCTTGACGATTTGATCGCGCAAGGCATACATGGCTTTGAACTTCCAGCCGGTATCGACGTGCTGCAAAGGCATCGGTGGCTTAGCTGGGTAGAACGCTTTGATCAACAAATGCAGCAGCACTGCGCTGTCTTTACCAATTGAATACAGCAATACCGGATTAGCGAACTCGGAGGCCACTTCGCGCAAGATCTCGATGCTTTGCGACTCTAGCCAGTCTAGGTGCGAGCGCGCTGGCTTGACACCTGCAGTTTGAGCCGTAGCAGCGTTTTCTGAAGTCGGTGGGGCGAATGGGACAGTCATTTTTTTGGATTTCGTTTCATTCGAGTTCGAAGCATCCAGCTTAACGCCTGCCCGCCCAGCGTCATATGACTGCGTATCATCAAATTGCCCTTGTTTATCCAGCTCGCATGCCAGCGCGACCTCGTCCCACACTGTGTATTCAGATCCTGCAATGCTAGTCATAACCCTTTCCCTAAATTTAAAACACTTAATAAGACGATTAGGCTGCCAACGATAGACATCGCGACACGGGCTGGAATCAGCCTAGTCATCGATGCAGCGAGCGGTGCGGCGAGTACGCCACCTAGGATCAATCCGGCAATAAGCTGCAGATGCGCTAGGCCAAACGTGGCAAATAGCACGGCGGAAATGGCGACAGTGACAAAAAATTCCGCTGTATTCGCGCTGCCAATGGCGATGCGCGGCTCATAATTTTTCGCCAAAAGGCTGCCGGTGGTCATCGTGCCCCAGCCGCCACCGCCGACCGCGTCCAAAAAGCCCGCAACCAAGCCCAAGCTCGGCCCGGTTTTGCTTAGCTGCAGGCTGGGCTGCCAGTGCCAAGCGCGCTTTAGCAACACCGCACCTAGGCACAAAAGATAAGCGGCAACTACAGGCTTCAACCAGGCGCTGTTCACGCGTGCCAGCAAGAGCGCGCCGATGACGCCGCCTAGGACACCTGGAACGGCCAGTTTCCAAACCAGTTTTACATCGACGTTGCCAAAGTAGCTGTGGCTAATGCCGGAAACTCCCGTTGTTGCGATCTCAGCGGCATGCACGCTGGCGCTGACGGCTTGTGGCGGCACGCCAAAAAACAGCAGCAGGCTAGAGCTAGTCAAGCCATAGGCCATGCCCATCGCACCGTCGACAAGTTGCGCAAAAAAGCCAATCGCGACCAGCATAAAAAATGCTGGCGAGATGAATTGCGGCATGGATCGACCAAACAGCTGCATATGGGTCGAGGTGTCGCTGAGCGCGTGTAGCAAATCGAAGGGCATAGGTTCTAGCCAAAATTGAGCCGCTAGCTTGCCGGAGCCGCTAAAGAAATCTGAAATAACCAAACAGAATAACCGTATCGCCAAACGTGCTTGGCGCGCGTCGCGGCGCGGCGCTAATTTGTACGCTCTGCTCTATTTAGATCAACGCGATGCAAAACACCTCCGCCACTGCCGCCGTCGTCCCACTATCGCTTGAACGCAGCGCGCTGTTAGCGCAGTTATGCGATGGCTTGGATGCATCGGGTTTCTGGTGGATTTCCGGTTACGCCGCAGCCTGCGCACAAGCCTTGCAGAAAGCCGCGCAAAGCTCGCCAATCAACGACGCAGTGGCAGCAGAAGCACATGTTTCGGTGGCGCTAGCTAGCGCACACGTGGCGACGATTGTTTATGGCACGCAAACCGGCAATGCCAAGCAGATCGCGACAGGCTTTTCTGAGCAATTGCTGGCCGCTGGGATTCAGGCACGGGTTTTGCGCAGCGATGCCTACCCGCTGAAAGATCTTAAAACTGAAAAAACGCTGTATTTAGTCATCAGCACCCAAGGCGATGGCGACCCGCCAGAAGATTCGCGCGCCTTCGTTGAGCATGTGTTGGGCCGCCGCGCGCCGAATCTGGTGCACCTGCATTTTGCGGTGCTGGGCTTGGGCGATTCTAGCTATCCAAAATTTTGCTCGGTTGCGAAAGCCTTGGATGCGCGCTTTAGTGAATTGGGCGCGCAGCGCCTGCATGCGCGTGGTGATGCCGATGTCGAGATCGCGCTAGTCGCCACGCCTTGGCTTGATATCGCCGTACGCGAGGCGAAACTGCGGCTCAAAGTTACGCCGCCCGCGTCTTCGGTGTCGTTTTTACCGCTGCGTGCGCCGGCGCGGGTTGCGCACGCATTATACAGTAAAGAGCGGCCGTTTCCGGCAAAATTACTGCAAAATCAACGCATTACCACGCGCGCTAGCACTAAGGATGTGCGCCACATTGAGCTTTCCTTAGAAGGTTCTGGCTTGAGCTATAGCCCCGGCGATTCCTTGGGTGTGTATCCGGAAAATGCTCAGAGTGCGGTGCATGAACTTTTAGCAGGTTTGAATTGGGCCACCGATGCCGAGGCCAGTGTGGCGGGCCAAACGCATAGCGCAGGCCGCTGGCTGAGCCATCAGCGCGATATCGCCAAGCTCAGCCGCAGCTTGATCGAAGCACACGCCGAGCGCAGTGGCGATGGCGATCTGCGCGCCTTGCTTGCGCCTAAGCAAGCTGAGCCGTTGCGCGAGTTTTTAAGCCAAACGCATTTAGTCGATTTGCTGGCGCGCTATCCCTTGTCGAGCGCGCGTCAGTGGCAGCCGAGCGAACTATTGCCACTATTGCGTCCTCTGGCACCGAGGCTTTATTCGATAGCCTCTGCCGCATCCCAGGTCGGTGCTGAAGTGCATTTGACCGTGGCGCACGTGGCTTATGAGCTTAATGGTAGCGCGCGTTTTGGTGCGGCCTCACACACCTTGGCAAACGCGCTGGAAGGCGCCAGCGTGCCGGTTTTTATCGAAGCGAATGAGCGCTTTCGGCTGCCGGTGGACTGCGCAAGAGATGTAATCATGATCGGCCCCGGTACCGGCGTCGCGCCGTTTCGTGCGTTTTTGCAAGAGCGTGTTGAGACGGGGGTTACGGGCCGCAACTGGCTATTTTTCGGCAATCCGCATTTTCGCGAAGATTTTCTGTATCAGTTGGAATGGCAGCAGGCGCTTAAAGCGAACAGTTTGCATAGGCTTGATTTGGCGTTCTCACGTGATGGCGCAACCAAGGTTTATGTACAGCAGCGTTTGCTGGAGCAAGCAAAAGAGCTGTTTAGCTGGCTGGAAAATGGCGCCCATCTCTACGTTTGCGGTGATGCCACGCGCATGGCGAAAGATGTGGACGCGGCTTTACGCCAAATTGTCGCGCAAGAAAAGCAGCTGGATGCGGATGGCGTCGCGGATTATTTCGCGCAGCTGCAGCAGCAAAATCGCTATCAGCGGGATGTCTACTAATGTCTAGCTCGAACAATCCCGTCGAAAAAATTAAGCAAGCAAGCTCCCAGCTGCGCGGTGAGATTCAGCAAAGCCTGCACGATCAAGTTACCGGCGCTTTGCGCGAGTCGGATCAGACCGTGATCAAGTATCACGGCAGCTATCAGCAAGACGACCGTGACGTGCGCGAGGAACGCCGTTTAGCCAAATTGGAGCCGGAATTTAGCTTCATGATCCGCACCCGCACGCCGGGCGGCGTGGTTACGCCCACGCAATGGTTGCAGCTGGATACCATTGCAACGCGATTCGCCGCGCGCGGCTTGCGCATTACTTCGCGGCAGGCGCTGCAGTTTCACGGCGTGATAAAGACTGAGTTGAAAGCCACCATGCAGGCGATCAATGCGACCCTGATGGACACCTTGGCAGCCTGTGGCGATGTCAATCGCAATGTCGCGGTGGCGGTGAATCCAGCGCAATCAAACATCCACGCCCAGGTCTATGCGGCAGGCGCAAAACTGTCCGAACGTTTGTTGCCGAACACGCGCGCTTACTATGAAATTTGGTTGGATGAGGAACGCGTGTTGGGCGGCGATCCTGACGCGGAACCGGCGGCTGATCCTATCTATGGCAAAAGCTATTTGCCGCGCAAATTCAAGATTGGCTTTGTCGTGCCGCCCGTGAATGACGTTGACGTCTACACGCAAGACCTTGGTTTTATTGCGATTGTTGCGCCGAACGCGCAGGGCGTAGCGGAACTTATTGGCTACAACGTGACTGCGGGCGGCGGCATGGGCGCTAGCCACAACGATGCGGAAACCTATCCGCGCCTAGCCGACACGCTGGGCTTTATTGTGCCCGCCGACATTGAATCGGTAGCGATTGCGGTGATCACCACGCAGCGCGATTTTGGCAACCGCGAGGTGCGCAAGCGCGCGCGGCTGAAATACACCATTGAAGACCGCGGTATTGAGTGGTTCAAAGCTGAAGTTGCAGCGCGCAGCGGCGTGCAGTTTGCGCCTGTGCGGGCGGTGCAATTTGTTGGCAGTGGCGACCAGTTTGGTTGGCTAAAAGGCGAGGGTGAGCACTGGCATTTGGGCCTAAGAATTATTGCCGGACGCATTGATGATAGCGATGCGTTGCGATTGACCGGCATGCGCACGTTGGCGGCGCTGTTGCTCGACTCCGGTTTAAGTGCGGCAACGCAAATACGGCTGACCCCGAATCAGAACCTGCTGATCGCCAATATTGATCCAGTTTTGCGCGCCGATATCGATCAGATTTTGCGCAAATTTGGCCTGGCGACGTATCAAGATGCGGGCAGTGTATTGGCGCACGCCATGGCCTGTGTGGCGCTGCCAACGTGTGGTTTGGCGATGGCCGAAGCCGAGCGCTATCTTCCTGAATTTGCTGGGAAATTACAGGCGCTGCTGACTAAAGTTGAACTTGCGGATGCGCCGTTACAAATACGTATTAGCGGCTGCCCGAATGGCTGTTCCAGGCCCTATGCCAGCGAAGTTGCGCTGGTTGGGAAAGCGCCCGGACGCTACAACTTGATGCTCGGTGGCGACCATCTAGGCACTCGATTGAATCAAATCTATCGCGAGAATTTGGCTGAGCCGGAAATTCTGAGTGCGCTAGAACCGCTATTGCTCAGCTATGCCAAAGAGCAAACCACGGCTGAGCGCTTCGGCGATTTTTGTGTCCGCACCGGCATCGTCAACCCAATCAAAACCCGCGAAATTTTAGCCCGAGTCGTGTCATGAGCAGTTCAATGATAATTAAACCGCAATTGCAGCAAATCGAAGCGAGTGCTGGCTGTGCCCGCGCTGGCGTGCTGGTGGAAAATTTGAGTCAAGTCAATGACTACTTAGCAACCATGAGTGCGCAAGCGCGCATCGAGTGGGCGTTGGAATACTTGCCAGGCGCACATGCGATCTCCAGCAGCTTTGGCGCGCAGTCGGCGGTGTTATTGCACATGAGCAATCAAGCCGCGCCGGGAATTCCTGTGATCTTTGTCGACACCGGCTTTTTGTTCCCAGAAACCTATGAATTTGCGGATGCATTGACCGCGCGCCTAAATTTGAATGTGCGGCGCGCACAGCCTTTGACAGCGCAGCGCTGGGACGAGGCGCAAGTCGCGAATTTACAGGAAGCGGGCGTTGATGCCATTGGGCGTTACAACCACGCACACAAGGTGGAGCCTATGCAGCGCGCGCTTTGCCAAGAAAAGGTCAGCACCTGGATTGCTGGCTTGCGGCGTGTGCAGTCAGATTCGCGCAGCGACGTGCAGTTTTTGCAAAATAAAAACGGCCGATTAAAGCTGCACTGCATTGCCGACTGGACGGATCGCGATATCGGGCGCTATTTATCCCAGCATGATTTGCCTTATCACCCGCTGTGGGAGCAAGGCTATGTTTCGATTGGTGATCGCTACCTAACGGCGCCGACACTGCCCGGCATGCGCGCCGAGGACTCGCGCTTTTTTGGGCTGAAGCGCGAATGTGGTTTGCATAGCTGAATTACGCTGGCGAATGCCGCTGCGCCAATACCGCCAACACATCGGCCAAGCCCAAGCCACGGGCACGCAGCAGCACCAATAAATGAAATACCAAATCCGCAGCTTCTCCGGTGAGTGCAGCATCGTCTTGCACGACAGCGGCAAGTGCAGTTTCGACGCCTTCCTCCCCCACTTTTTGCGCAATGCGGCGCAGATCACCTTGAAAAAGTTTCGTGGTGTAGCTGCCTTCTGGTAACTCACGTTTACGGGCAGCAATGAGCGTGTCTAAATCACTTAAGAAGCTTAATTTTGGCCCGACGGCGGTTTTGCACGCCCCGTCAAAACAGGTGCAGGTGCCGTTGTGGCAAGTGGGGCCGTTCGCGTGCGCGAAAAACAGTAAAGTGTCCTGATCACAGTCCAAAAACGCGTCAACGAGCTTGAGCGTATGGCCGCTGCTTTCGCCCTTAGTCCACAGTCGGTTTTTGCTGCGCGAAAAAAACGTCACGTTGCCACTGTCCAGTGTGTGCGCGAGCGCTGCCTGATTGACATAGCCCAACATCAGCACCCGCGCACTGCTGGCGCACTGCACTATGGCCGGAATCAACCCGCCCGATTTTTGCCAATCGATGCCCTCGATTTGTAAGCTAGTTAACATCGAACTTGGACTCCAGCCGCCTGTAGAAATTGTTTGAGCGCAGGGATCGCAATTGCGCCCGAGTGAAACACGCTGGCGGCCAGCGCGCCGTCTACATCCGCCTGCTGGAACACCTCACTAAAATGCGCCATGCTGCCAGCACCGCCCGAAGCGACTAAGGGCACGGTGCAAACCGCGCGTACTGCCTGCAGTTGCAGCAAGTCATAACCG
>JANNYA010000180.1:0-8912 GCA_031409855.1 Rhodanobacteraceae bacterium
TTCTGCGACCGAACCAGTAACCGATGCCGCGATAGTCGTGTTAAGCCACAGTGTGGCGGCGGTAAGAGCAAACAACTGAGCTAGTTTTCCAGTGCGCATAGCCATCCTTAACATGAGGTGATCCTAAACATGAGGTTTCCTTGAGCCGGGCTTGTGTAAGACTGCTGGGGTGTGACGGGATTGTGCCAGCATTTTATTGCTGTGGAGAAGATGTCAAGACGAAATAAACGTTTCTGCCCTTATTTCTGGGGCACGATGGGTGTTTCGGCGGGTTTACAACGAACTAAGGTCACTGCTGCGGCGAACTAGACTAAATTGCACTTCGATGGCAGCTATGAGTGACGCTTACGGCTGCTATTGAATGAATATTCGCGCTAAGCTGCAGCGAATATCTATGGAGCTTTGCCATGCATGCCGCAAAAGTGATGAATTTCGTTTCGGAAAAATGGGATGACGAAATTGTTCCGAAACTTAAAACATACATCCAAATTCCGGCAAAGTCCCCCGCGTTTGATTCCGAATGGAAGCACCGGGGGTATATGGATGAAGCGATGTCCCTGCTAGAAACTTGGGTGCGCGATCAGCCTATACCCGGCATGGCGGTGCAGCGCCTGGAACTACCTGGGCGCACGCCTTTGCTTTACATAGAAATCCCTGGCAAAGGTGATGACACCATTTTGCTTTACGGGCACATGGACAAGCAGCCGGAAATGATGGGTTGGAACACCGATTTAGGACCGTGGGTACCGCTGTTGAGCGGCGATAAGCTTTATGGGCGTGGTGGTGCCGATGACGGTTATGCGGTATTTGCCTCATTGACAGCGATCATGGCGCTGCATGAACGCGGCATTCCACATGCGCGCTGCGTGATCCTGATTGAGGGCTGTGAAGAATCTGGCAGCTACGATTTGCCGTTTTATATCAGCCACTTAGCCGAAAAAATTGGCAATCCGAGCTTGGTGATTTGCTTAGACTCCGGCTGTGGCAATTACGATCAATTGTGGGTGACCACGAGCCTGCGCGGCTTAGCCGGCGGCACTTTGCGCGTGAAAGTGTTGGAAGAAGGCGTGCATTCTGGTGATGCCAGCGGCATCGTGCCCTCCAGTTTTCGCATCCTGCGGCAACTGTTGAGCCGCATTGAAGATGAGCGCACCGGCAAGATTATCCCGGAAGCGTTCTACGTCGATATTCCCAGCGAACGCATCACCCAGGCGCAACAAACCGCGCAATTATTAGGCAAAGACGCCTACGCAAAATACCCGTGGGCTGGCGGCACCCAGCCAATGACGCATGACGTCCAGGAAATGCTGCTCAACCGCACCTGGCGGCCGACCTTGAGCGTCACGGGTGCCGAAGGTTTTCCTAGTTTGCAAGACGCAGGCAATGTGCTGCGCCCGCAATCTGCAGTCAAACTGTCAATCCGCATCCCACCGATGCTCAATCCTGAGATCGCCAGCCGCGCATTGAAAGAAATACTTGAGCGTGACCCGCCCTACGGTGCGAAAATTGAGTTTGAAAGCGAAGCCGCCGCGACCGGTTGGGCCGCACCCGCCACCAAGCCGTGGTTACAAGCGACTCTTGATGAAGCTTCCAAGACCTATTTTGGGCCACAGGCCGCAGCCATGGGGGAGGGCGGCACGATTCCCTTTATGGGCATGCTCAGCGAACGCTTCCCCGACGCGCAATTTATGATTTCTGGATTGCTCGGCCCTAAATCCAACGCGCATGGGCCGAACGAGTTTTTGCACGTGCCGACTGGCAAAAAGCTGACTGCGGCGGTGGCGGATGTGATTGCGAAGCATTATGAAAGAGCGGGTGATGTGGCTTAAGCAACATGGGTAAAAACTACCTCGGCGTGCCTTTGCGGCACGCGTCCGAGCAGTATTTCACCTCGTTCCACACCTTTTCCCATTTTTTCCGCCACGTCATTGGCCGTAAGCACACGACGCAGATTTTTTCTGGCAAGTTGGATTTGCTAATTCGCTTTTTTGTCATATCAGGCCCAGTGGAACGTGCTAAACCCGACCAACAAAGTCGCTTTTGCCGATAAGCAAACCATTGTGGCGTAAAATTGCATACGCCATGCTGAGGTGAAAATAGACATTGGGATTCACCACATCGCGAACATAGGCAGTGCCATCCAGCTCCACCGTTTGGCCGCCCAAGCTAATTTTAACGATGCGATCCTGTGCGCCGATGTATTTTTCGGGATCAATGCTGTTGACAAAGGCCAGGGTCTTTTCGACGCGGGCGCTGAGCGCGTCAAAGCTGATTTCATCATCGTTATATTTCGGAATTTCAGTTTCGCTCAAACGCGCGGCACAACCTTTGGCAAAGTCAGCCGCAATTTGCACTTGCCGTGCCAGCGCGAACATATCGGGCGCAAGGCGGGCATTGATTAAGACGGATTCTTCGAATTTCTTCTCGGCGGCGTAGGCTTTGGCTTTTGCGAAAATAGGCAATAGTGCGCCCAGCATTTTGTTGAACGCAGGTACGGTCAAGGTGTATAAAATTTCGGTCATTGTTGCTTCCAAGTTGAGTTTTTATCCAGCGCTAGACGTATCCAATCCTAGACTGGCAAGCTCGATGATAGTTGAGGCGCTGATAGATCGCGCTGAAGCGCCCGCCGTGTCGCAAAGATGAGGATTTATGCAAACTAGCTTTTTAGTCTCATTTGCCAGCGTGTTGTGTGTTGCTGCGGTCACGACGGTAGTGTTTCAGCGCCTGAAATTGCCGGTGGTATTGGGTTATTTGCTGGCTGGGCTGTTGCTGGGGCCAAGTTCACTCGGCGCTGAACTGACTAATCCGAAAGATGTGCATACCTTGGCCGAGCTCGGCGTGATCTTGCTGATGTTTGCGCTGGGGCTGGAGTTTTCGTTTAAAGACATCGCTAAAGCTGGCATGCGCGGTGCCGCGACCGCGCTGTTCGAGGTCGCGACTTTACTGTGGCTAGGTTTTTTGGCGGCGCGGCTTTTGGGCTTCGCGCCTATTCCATCGGTGTTTATTGCGGCGATGCTGTCGATTTCCTCCACAACTTTAATTGTGCGGGTATTTCACGAGCAAAAAGTGCGCGGCCCCGGGCGCGATCTGGTGCTTGGGCTGTTAGTGTTCGAAGATTTACTGGCAATTTTATTGCTGGCGGCGTTGACCACGATGGCAGTCAGCCAGCAACTATCGCCTGCCGCCATCGGTGAAAGCGCGTTGCGGCTAGGACTATTTCTGCTGGTGGCGATTGGGCTTGGTTTGGCGGTGGTGCCGCGTGCTTTTGCCATGGTATTGGCGTTAAAGCGTTCTGAAACTACCTTGGTTGCCGGTTTGGGATTGGCGTTCGCTGGCGCGTTAGGCGCGCAAGCGATGGGCTATTCGGTAGCGCTTGGCGCGTTCCTGGCGGGATCGTTAGCAGCGCAGGCGGGTGCCACCAAAACACTTGAGCCCCTAGTGATGCCGGTGCGTGACGTGTTCGCCGCGGTTTTTTTCGTCGCGGTCGGCATGTCGATTGAGCCCAGCATCATCGCGCAGCATCCGCTGGCGCTGGTGGTTTTTACCTTGGTGGTCATTTTAGGTAAATTTATTGGCGTTGCTGCAGGCGCATTTGCCACGGGCGCTGGTTTACGCACCAGTTTGCAAGCGGGCCTGACGATGGGCCAAATTGGCGAATTTTCTTTCATCATCGCGGTGCTAGCGAAACCCTTACCCGGCGGCAGTACGCTGTTTGCGCTCGCGGTGGGCACCTCAACGATTACCGCACTGTGCACGCCTAGTTTGGTGCGCCACGGGCCGGTGTTAGCGCAGTGGATTGAACGCAAATTGCCGCATTCAGTGCAAACTTTTGCCAGTTTGTATGCGAGTTGGATTGACGCGACCCGCCGCGCGGCGCCGACCTTGCGCTCCAAGTTGCGCGCTTTACTAGCCAAGCTGCTAGTTGATGTGGTGTTGATGGTCGGGGTCATTATTGCGGCGGCTATTTTTGATGAGCGCCTGATCAAACTGATCGACGCACGCACGCCGTTGGCCAGTGCGGGTGCGAAAATTGCGCTGCTGATCTTGCTGCTAGCCGTATTGTTGCCCTTGCTTTGGGGCGCTGCCAACATAATCGCCAGCCTGAGTCGCGCTATTGCCGGTGAGGCGTTTGCAGAGACAGTAGAAGGCGATGTTGACTTTGCCGCCGCACCCCGGCGCGCTTATCGTTTGGCGCTTAGTTTCAGCTTTTCAGCGGCGTGTGGCCTGATTTTGCTAGTCGCAACCCAGGCATTTTTACCACCGGGCGGCGGTACGGCCCTGTTTTTGCTGTTGCTGGTGCTGCTGGGGATCGCGCTTTATCGCGGCACAAATAATTTGCAGGGCCACGTGCGTGCCGGTGCGGCAGCACTTTTTGAGCTGCTGGCCGGCCGCGCAGGTGCGCCTGATCAGGACAACTCGCACGTGCACAGCGCCAGTGGTGCGGATCATTTAGATGACGCGCAAGCGCTGCTGCCGGGCTTGGGCGAGCTGCACGCGATCACGCTAAAATCGAAATCGCCCGCCATCGGGAAAACCCTGTCCGAACTTAATTTGCGTGGATTAACTGGGGCGGCGGTGATTTTGATTCGACGCGGCGAACAAGCGATCACAGCGCCTGGTGGTTTGGAAATTTTGGCGGCTGGTGATCAGTTAGTGCTGTCCGGATCGCTACGCGCGGTGCGCTTGGCAGCGTCGAAGCTTGCGGGTAAGCGAAGGAAAAAGAATACAGTGCCCTCAGATTCCAATGCTTGATAACGACGTGAGCCAACCCAGTTTATACTCGTGCAAAAATACCAACTTCAAAATTACCAACTTCAAAATTACCTGGGAATCAACTTGAACGAAAAAATTACTAAAACGAAAGCGCCTGCGGCTAAAAAAGCGACAGTAGCTAAAACTGCGCCGGTGAAAAAGGCTGTGCCAACCGTGGCCGCGTCGGCGCCAGCAATTGTTTTAAAAGCGGTGGCGAAAAAAGCCGCTGCAAAAAAAGTTGCGGCAACAGTGCCCGTGACGAAAGCCGTCGCCAAAAAGGCAGTTGCTAAGAAAATTGTCGCCAAAAAGGTTGCTGCAAAGAAAGCAGTTGCGAAAAAAGCTGCTGCAAAGAAAGTAGTTGCGAAAAAGACAAACACAAAGGCATTGAGTACTGGTAAAAAGCCATCCGCTACCGGCCTGCCTGTGCGTGCAAAAGCCGTCGTCAATGTATTGCTTGAGACAGTTTTGAAGGCCCTTGACGATATGAAAGCGAAAGACGTTGTTGTGATAGACGTGCGCAATCGCACTTCTATTACCGATGATTTAGTGTTTGCAAGCGGTACCTCCACCCGGCACGTCAAATCACTTGCTGATTCAGTCGCCAAAGCGGCGCGCGACATCAAAATGCCGCCGATTGGTGTGGAAGGCGAAAAAGAAGCCGAGTGGGTGTTAGTAGATTTAGCAGATGTCGTCGTGCACGTAATGCTGCCTAAAACTCGCGAGTTCTACGCACTGGAACGCATGTGGAGCACGGCGGGTGACGGCACTGGCGAATAATGAGCCACGCATAGTTACGCGCGGACTTAGCTTGCTTACAAATGCGGGTAAACATCATAACCATTTGCGACAAACTGCCAGCGTGGGTGGACGTTGGTTTTGAGGACTATGCGGCGCGCCTAAAACACGTGCTACCGCTCAAGTGCATTGATCTAGCGCTGGGCGCGCGCGGTAAAAACGCCGATTTAAAGCGTGCCTTGGCCGATGAAGGCGCGCGCATGTTGGCGGCGGTACCAAAATCCGCTTATGTTATTGCGTTGGATGGTGACGGTCGCACGTTCAGTAGTGAAGCGCTGGCCAAGCAGCTAGAGCGATGGCGTGAAGCCAGCACGGATTTGGCGTTCTTAATCGGCGGGCCGGATGGCTTAGCGCCCGCATGTTTAGCGGCAGCATCGCTAAAAATTAGTTTAGGGCCAATGACTTTGCCGCACGCGTTAGTGCGAATTGTTTTGGCCGAACAGTTGTTTCGCGCGCACAGTATTTTGACGAATCACCCGTATCACCGGGCTGGGAAAATTTAGCGCCGCTTTAGTCGCAGCTCAATGTTTCAGTTTCAGGTGCGTCCCGCAAACGGCCCGGATAGGCTTGATCTGGTACCGCGTTTTGCCCAGCAAGTTTGGTCTTGCTGTCCACCGGGGTTGCAGCAAATCCGGTGGTTTTGAAGCGGGCATAGATCGACGTGGCATCTGCATCGCCCGCTTCGGCCGCAATTTTGTAGAGCTGTTGCGCCTTCGCGATATCAATTGGATGTGCGCCGCTACCACGCAAATTCACCTCGGCTAGCCATGGGATCAGCGGCAAAAAGCGCGCCAAATCAGCGCCGCGTGCATGCGCCTGTTCGAAAAATTGCTGTGCGCGTGTGACCCTGGATAGCCACTGTGCTGACTCGGGTTTTGGCGCCGAATCAAACTCTAAACTTCGAATTAGCACCTCAGCGAACAGCAATTGCGCCACCGCCGAGGGCGCAACTTGCTTGCCTTCGGCGTGCCGTCGAACAGCGGCGCGCTGCAGGGCGCCAAGTACATTTTTTGGGTCGTCGCCGCCTTCGGGATAGATTTCATCGTAAACGTAGCGCTCATAGGCTTTAGCTAAGTCAAAATTTAGCTGTATTTGAGGCGCTTTGGGCATAGGACAGGCGGATATAAAGGCCGCCGGGTCTTCAATATCGTTCGTAGTCGTGGTGAGTAAATCTTGAAGCAGAGCTGCCGTACCGGGTGTGCTGCCAAACGTTGAGCGGTCTAGCCCGAAGTAACGCCATTGTTTATTTTCCAGCATGAAAATCAGCCCAGACCCCAGATATTCTTGTCCAGTGCTGACCAGTGGCACCCAAGCATAATTGCCAATGACCAGCGCATCAGCGGGCTTGAACTGTGACATGGCACGAATTTGTGCCTTGCTTGCTTGTAATCCGCAATCAACAGCGTAGACGTCAGCTAAATCAAATTGACCACGAATTCGTAGCCGGCGTGTCAACACATAATCGTCTAGTCCGATATCGCCGTCGGCGCTAAGTTTCGTGAGCTGCGTTGCGTCCGAGTTCATCGCTTTATTCTGCAAATCGCTCAGCCTGGCCATTGGGAATTCAGCTAATAAACCTGCCGGGTCAGCCAACTCACAGCGCGACTCTGCGTTAAAGGCGGCCTGAATTTGACTTAGGCTCGGCTCGCTAGCGGGATTTGCCTCTGAGGATGTTGCGTAACTGCTGGCAGCTAGAGCAAGTAAACCGTATAGCGCAATTTTCGCTTTCATTGCTTCGCTCCAATGTCCAACTCGTCAAACTCATCGAGCGATTGATCTAGTTCGCTTTCAAGAAATAATTGCTCCAACATGCGCGCTGCGCCGCCGACAACGATTTCTTGCATCTCAAGCTCGTCTACGGGCGGCGTAGAGCCTCCATCCGCGCCATTTGCCGCCGATGCAATCGCCAGCGCGAATGCAGCTGCGGGCCAAATTTTTCGATAGCGCACGCAAAGCGAGTCGTTCCTGGCTAACAGCTGTATCTGTGCAGGTGCTGTCATCGCGGAAAGGTTGTAAACCGTTTTCTGGCAGCCGCTGCAGAATGCACTAACTTGGCCGCGCGCGAACGTCGGTGGTGTGCTGCATGGGCTATCAATGATCGGGCACAGGCTAGCTTCAATGGCTTTCATTGGATTCAACCTTGTTTGTGGCATCTGTGTCGCTGGTTGGCACAAACAGTGCCATGTCCGTATCAAGTTCACTTTGCAAAAACATGGGTTCTAGGCGTGGGCCACGACCACCGCCGCCAGTGACCACGACTTCCGATAATTCTTCGTCTTGTTCGGTAGTTTCCTGCGCGAAAATTGGATTGGCGCTTGCCAGCAGCATGACGGCCGCTGGAATCAGTCGGGCATAACGAATGCAGGGGCTGGCTTGAGTTTCGAATAGCTGGTCTTGCTCAGCGCGCGTCATCGCCGACAAATTGTGCACACTTTTTCCGCACAAATCGCAAAAGGCGCGTTTTTGGCCCCATGCAAACTTCGGCAGCTGCTGACACGGGGCCTCGATTCTTGGGCACATCGTTGCAATAGACTTGCGCATTTGACGCTCCGACAGGGTTTCGGTGTTGACCAACTGACTTGAGTGTAGCGCGATCGTTGGCTGCTGAAGCCACGCACTAGGCTTTGGCCTTGAAAAAGCGCCACAGAACCCAACCTTCGAGGGCTTCAGCAACTTAACAAGGTAAATACTAGTCATGTCTGACGCAGCTCAAACAACCGCCTCTGCCGAATCCGCCGGTCCTGCCAAGCAAACGCACCAGTTCCAAGCCGAAGTACAGCGCGTGCTGCAATTGGTGATTCACTCGCTGTACTCAAACAAAGAAATCTTCCTGCGCGAGCTGATCTCAAACGGTTCCGACGCCCTGGATAAACTGCGTTTTGCCAGCTTGACCGAACCCGCGTTAATTGCCGGGGATGCTGACTATCGCATTGAAATTGAGGGCGACGAAACCGCTAAAACGCTGACGATTCGTGATAACGGCATCGGCATGACGCACGATGAGTTGATCTCGAACCTAGGCACGATCGCGCGCTCGGGCACCAAACAATTCTTGGAAAATTTGAGCGCGGAGCAGAAAACTGACGCCAATTTGATTGGGCAGTTTGGCGTCGGCTTTTATTCGGGCTTTATCGTTGCGAAATCCATGAGCGTGACCTCACGCAAGGCGGGTTCTGACGAATCTTGGACGTGGACGAGCGAAGGAACCGGGGAATATTCCGTGCAGCCCGCGCACGCGGCAAGTCGCGGCACCGAAATTGTGCTTACCCTAAAAGAAGGCGAAGAAGAATTTGCCCGCACTTGGCGTTTGGAAAGCTTAGTTGGCAAGTATTCTGATCACATTGCGTTCCCGATCAAGCTGAAAA
>JANNYA010000181.1:0-13579 GCA_031409855.1 Rhodanobacteraceae bacterium
CTGCGGTTCGCGAAAGCGGGCGAGGTTTCGGTGCTTGTGCAGGTCGAGTAACTTTGGAATAAATTGCGCTATTTAGTCACCCGGCGCTCAGTCGACAAATTTGCGCAAAACGCGCTTCACCTCTTAACTTAAACGCTTAAACTGCCCGCGCAATCATTTGGAGCCTTAATGAACCGATCTTACTTAGCACCGATAAACCTAGCCCTCGCCCTGCTGCTTGGCAGCAGTCCGCTTGCGGCGTCTGATATCAAACGCAGCACCGAAGGCGCGCTGCAGCTGGAAAACGTACCTGCGGCACTGCAAGGTGACGCGAAAGCGCTGCGCCCGTATTTAGAATCACGCTCAGGGGTGGTGTTTGGCTGGTTGCCGCACGGTGATGGCGCGTTGATTGGCACCCGCTTTAGCGATTCGCAGCAATTGCATGCGGTGCGCGCGCCGATGGGGGCGCGTACGCAGTTGACGTTTGAGCAAGAGCCGGTCTTAAGCGCCATTATCAATCACAATACCGGCGCACCGGCCCTAATTTATTCGCGCGACAGCGGCGGCGACGAGCAGTTTCAGTTGTATCACTACAATTTATTGATCAACGAAACCGCGCTGCTAACTGAAGGTGCAGGCACGCGCAATGAGCGCCCGGTTTATGCCCCTGATGGCTTCCAATTTGCCTACACGCGCACCGATGCCAGCGGCAAATATCAAGTCAGAATGGGCGATACGCGCGAACCAGGCAAGACTCGATTGGTCTTTGCATCGCCCGCATCAGAGCCACGCGGCACGTGGTACGTCACGGATGTTGCCGATGGCGGCGGAAAATTACTGTTGCAAAATTTCGCCTCGGTGTTGGATTCCAACTTGGTTGAGTACGATTTAAAAACCAAGAAGCAATTGGCCATTACCGGTGCGCGCAACGTTGCCGCACGGGATGCGCACTACGCCCCGGATGGCAAATCCGTGTTTTATTTGAGCGATGCCGGGAAACAATACATCCAGCTTTTTCGCTTTGATTTAGCAACGAAAAAAAGCACGCAGCTCAGCCCGTACATGCTGCATGACATAACCGACTTCAGCCTAAACAGTGATGCCAGCCAGGTCGCGCTGAATGTCAACATCGATGGTTCCAGCGAGGTGCAGGTCTATTACTTAAGCGATATGAGTAAACCGATCGCGAGCGCGGCGGCGAAGCCAGGCGTGATCTCGGGCATGAGCTTTCATCCGCGCTTAAATCGGGTGCTTATGGCCTTGAGCAGCGCCCAGGTTGCCGGTGACGCCTTTGTGCTAGACACCGCCACTAGCGAAATCACCCCCTGGACTAAGCACGAAATGGGCGGGCTAAAACCCGACGATATGATCTTGCCCGAGCGCATTCAGTACGTCGGCGGCAGCGGCAAAACGGCTTACAACGTACAGGCCTTTGCGTATCGGCCGCGTAGTGCTGGCCCACATCCCGTCGTGGTTTTGATTCATGGCGGGCCAGAGTCGCAATCCCGGCCTAATTTTGATGCGTGGGTACAGTATTTGGTAGCGGAGTTAAAAATTGCGGTGATTGCGCCGAATGTGCGCGGCTCCACCGGCTATGGCCGCCTTTTCACGCAAATGGATGACGGCATCAAACGCGGTGATTCGGTCGCTGATATTGGCTCTTTGCTCGATTGGATTGCCACTCAGCCCGAGTTCAACGCCAAGCGTGTTGCCCTGATGGGCGGTTCCTACGGGGGCTTTATGACCTTAGCCGGGCTAGTGCGCTATTCCGACCGCTTGGTGGGTGGCGTCAATACCGTTGGCATCAGTGATATCGGTACGTTTTTGAAAAACACCTCCAACTACCGCCGCGATTTACGCCGCGCGGAATACGGTGATGAACGCGTGCCTGCAATCGCTAAGTTTTTCGACACCATTTCGCCGCTGCTCAACGCCGATAAAATCAAAGCGCCGCTGATGGTGATTCAAGGCGCAAACGACCCGCGCGTACCTGCTTCTGAGGCGACCCAAATCGCCACCGCCGTGCGCGCCAATGGCAAGGATGTCTGGACTATTACCGCTACGGACGAAGGCCACGGTTTTAAGAAGAAAAGTAATATTGATCGCACCCGCTTAGCCGTCGCTGCATTTTTGCGCCAGCATCTGCTTGCGCCCTAGCGGTGGCGTTTGCTAAAGCCCAGGCTTCAGCTAAAACCAAAACCGCGTCTAAAGCCGGTGCAAAGCGCAGTTTTTGGCAAAAGTTGCGCAAATTTTTGTTTTGGAGCGTGCTGGGCTTTTTGCTAATCAGCGTTAGCGTGGTGCTGGTGTTGCGCTGGGTCAATCCACCAACGTCAGCAATCCGCATCGCACGCAGCCTCGAAGCAACGCGTGCCGGACAATCCTTTCAAGCGCAAAGCTGTTGGTTGAACTTAGCCAACTTAGGCCCGAATCTACCGCTGGCAGTAATTGCATCAGAAGATCAGCGTTTCAATACGCACCATGGTTTTGATTTCACCGAACTGGCCAAAGCCGTGAAAGAAAAGGGCCGCAAGCGCGGTGCCAGCACCCTAACGCAACAGGTCGCAAAGAATTTGTTCCTTTGGCAGGGCCGCAGCTACGTGCGCAAAGGCTTAGAAGCGTATTTCACCGGTTTAATTGAGCTGCTGTGGCCAAAACGGCGCACGCTGGAAGTGTATTTAAACATCGTCGAATTTGGCGATAGCACCTTCGGCGCCTGCGCCGGTGCCAAACGCGCGTTTGCCACCACACCTGCACGCTTGTCACCGTATCAAGCGTCACTCTTGGCCGCGAGCCTGCCGAATCCGCACGTATTGAATGCCGCTAAACCTAGTGTCGCGATGCATCGGCGCGCCAGCTGGGCGGTCAAACAAATGCAATCCTTGGGTGGGGCGCAGTATTTGGCGACGTTTTAACTGCGGGTGCCATTTAAACTGACGGATCGTCATCCCCGAATGTTTTAGGATCGTCATCCCCGAATGTTTTAGGATCGTCATCCCCGAATGTTTTAGTCGGGGATCCAGCCTGCACTTGCGCAAAGTACAGCTAATTGCAATGGTTCAACGCCAAAACAAGCGCCCTGGATTCCCGCCAAAAGCACGCGGGAATGACGAACTCAGAGCGCCGCCGCCTCATTAAATTTGAATCGGCGAAAATTGCCAAGATTCCCCATCAGTTTGAATGGCACCGTTTTAACTGCCGCTTTTAAGCACCGGCGCTGGCAATTCGCTACCATCCGCTGCCGATTCGCCTAAGGCCAAAGCGCGCAAGTTATGGCTCGCATCCCCGAAAGTTTCATTGATGACTTGTTGCAGCGCATTGATATTGTCGATGTGATCGGCAAGCGCGTGCCGCTCAAGCGCGCTGGGCGTGAATTTCAGGCGCGCTGTCCGTTTCATGACGAGCGCTCGGCCTCGTTTACCGTCAGCCCGCAAAAGCAGTTTTATCACTGCTTTGGCTGCGGCGTGCACGGCTCGGCGGTCGGGTTTTTGATGAATTACGAGAACATGGACTTCTCTGACGCGGTGGAAGCGCTTGCCGCTGATGTTGGACTAACCGTACCTTTTGAAGGCGGCGGCTACAAACGCATCGATGGCTCGGATGCCTTATTTCCAGTGCTTTCCGATGCCACGCAATTTTTTCGGCGTGAACTAGAAACGTGCACCGAAGCAAAGGAATATCTAGAAAATCGCGGTGTAGATCGCGCTGCGAGTGAACGCTTTCAGCTCGGTTGGGCACCGGCGAACGGCAATAAGCTCATGCAATCGCTGGGCACCACGCCGGATCGCAAAAAGGCGCTGGAAATGGCGGGCTTGATTGGCACAGGAACTACCGGCGACTACGCCAAGTTCCGCGAACGCGTGATGTTCCCAATTTTGGATAAACGCGGCCGCACCATTGCTTTTGGCGGCCGCATTATTGGCGCGGGCGAGCCGAAATATCTGAACTCGCCGGAAACAGCGCTGTTTAAGAAATCCCAGGAATTGTATGGGCTGTACTTCGCGCGCCAGTTCAAACACACGCGTTTGGTGGTGGTCGAGGGCTACATGGACGTGCTGAGCCTGGCGCAATTTGGCGTCACCGAAGCGGTTGCGACCTTGGGCACCGCCACCAGCCGCGAACACGCCGAGTTATTGTTTCGCAACGCTGAAGACGTGGTGTTTTGCTTCGATGGCGACCGTGCTGGCCGCGCCGCTGCATGGCGTGCGCTTAATAATGTCTTGCCACGCATGCGTGAAGGGCGCCAAGCGCATTTTTTATTTTTACCCGACGGCGAAGATCCAGATTCGATCGTGCGCAAAGAAGGCATGGACGGCTTTCGCGCGCGCTACGAAACGGCGCTGCCGCTGTCAAAATATCTATTCGATGAACTAGGAAAGGAGAGCAACCTTTCCAGCATCGACGGCCGCGCACGGCTTGCGGAAAAGGCGCGACCCATGCTGGCGCAAATCCCGGAAGGCGCGTTCGCCGAACTGATGCAGGCCGAGCTGTCGCGACTGACCGGCGTCAGCCAGAGCAATGCGCCAGCCGCTACCGATTTCCGCGAGCGCCCGCGCCAGCAAAGTTTCCAAAAACGCGAGCAAGGTGACGGCAGCGCCGCCACCGATCTAGGCCGCCGGACCTTGGTGCGTCAAGCGATTTCCCTGCTGCTCGGTGCGCCGGAAGTGGCCGCATCAGCCGAACCGCCCTACCCCTTCGCCGCACTCGACTTGCCCGGGATTTCCCTGTTGCTAGCACTGATCGAACTTGCGCGTGATCGGCCCGAGGCGAATGCTTCCAGCTTGGTTGAGATGTTCGATGGTCAGCCGGAGTATCCGGCGCTACTAAAACTGTTGGCAGCGCAAATCCCGGGTGAAACCGAACATCAAAAAGCCGACTTTTTAGCCGCAATCGATAAGCTCAACGAGCGCGCCAAAGCGGGGCGCGTGCAGGTGTTGAAGGAAAAGCTGAGCTTGGGCGAGATTAGTGAGGCCGAGAAGCAGGAATTGCGGGGTAGTTTGGGGGGAACGGGGTGGTGAGGGCGAAACCCTCCGGCGTATCAATTCATTGAACACGGCCATTTTTACCCCTGGTAATCAGGCCAGTTCGCTCTGTTCCCATTGACGAAGCCGCTGACACTTCAGACACTAGCTACTTCAGACCCTAGCTACTTCGGACCCTAGCTACTTCAGAGCTAGCGGCCCACACGAGCAACCCTGGCGCATCGCGTTAGCTTGGCTTTTACATTCCACCCTTTTAAGGAGCAAGTTGATGTTTCGCCCAATTTTATCTGTCGTATTTACATTTAGCTGTGTATTTGGCGCGCCGTTTGCTGCCGCCGAGCGGGTGGTCAATGTTTATAACTGGTCTGATTACGTCACCGAAGATGCGCTTAAGCGCTTCACCAAGGAATCCGGTATTAAAGTCGTTTACGATGTTTACGACAATAACGAGGTGCTTGAAGCGAAGTTGTTGGCCGGCAAAAGCGGCTATGACGTAATTTTCCCCTCCGCGCGGCCTTTTGCATCGCAGCAAATTAAAGCCGGGATTTATCAAAAGCTTGATCGCAGTCAATTGAGCAATTTTAAAAGCTTAGACCCGGTTTTACTGGCGAGTTTGAGCGGTTTTGACCCCGGCAATGCCTACGTTTTACCTTATATGTGGGGCCCGACTGGCATTGGCATTAATGTCAAAAAAGTGCAGGCGGCTCTGGGCAGCACCGCCCCCTTGGACACCTGGGCATTATTGTTTGACCCGGCAATCAGCGCGAAACTAAAAACCTGCGGCATCGCGATTCTGGATGATGACACCGAAGCGCTGGGCGCGGCCTTTATCCATTTGGGCAAACCCGCCAAGAGCGGCGCTAAAGCCGATTTGGACGCGGTGGCGGCTTTGTTCGCGCGTATCCGCCCGAACGTGCGCTATTTTCACTCCAGCCGCTATATTGATGATCTAGCGAACGGCGACATCTGCATTGCGCTGGGTTATTCGGGTGATGTTTTGCAGGCGCGCGACCGTGCGGCTGAGGCGAAAAATGGTCAGGAAATTCGGTTTGTGATTCCACGTGAAGGCGCGATTCGCAATGTTGACGTGATGGCGATTCCAAAAGACGCCGGGCACGTGGCGGAGGCGCACGCCTTCATTAACTTTTTGCTTAAACCCGACGTGATTGCGGCCATTAGCAATGAAATCCGCTATCCAAATGGCAATAAGGACTCTTTGCCACTTTTAAACGCGGCAATTCGTAACGACCCGGGTATGTATCCGCCCGCCGCGACCTTGGCAAAAATGGTGGACGATGTGGTGCCTTTACCGGCGGATCGTCGGGCGCGCAATCGTGCCTGGACGCGTATTAAGAGCGGTAAATAAGCCGTGGCGAATGTTGCAAGCGTGGCAGCGAAACCAAGCGTGTCCGCAAGCGCAGACTTAGCAAAAACCAATGATACAAACAGGGCTGGCGTAAATAAGCTGCCGCCGTGGCAAGACGTGAATGCCAAACCGTTCGTGCGCGTGCAGCATGTGACGAAAACCTTTGGCAATGTGTATGCCGTTGATGATGTGTCGGTCGATATTTATCAGGGCGAGTTTTTTAGCTTGCTCGGTGGTTCGGGTTGCGGCAAGTCAACTTTACTGCGCATTTTGGCGGGTCTAGAACAACCCAGTTCTGGCAAAATTTTGATCGATGGCGTCGACGTTACCAACACGCCGCCGTACGAGCGCCCGGTCAATATGATGTTTCAAAGCTATGCGCTGTTCCCACACATGACTGTCGCACAGAACATTGCTTTTGGCCTGCAGCAGGATCGCATGAAACGCAGCGCCATCGATGAGCGTGTGCGGCAAATGCTGGCACTGGTGAAAATGGAGGCCTTGGGCGCACGCAAGCCGGATCAACTTTCCGGCGGCCAACGCCAGCGCGTGGCACTGGCGCGCGCATTGGCGAAACAGCCCAAATTATTGTTGCTCGACGAACCCTTAGGCGCACTTGATAAGCGTCTGCGCGAACACACGCAGTTTGAGCTGATGAACATCCAAGATCAGGTTGGCACCACCTTTGTCACCGTCACCCACGATCAAGAAGAAGCGATGACCATGTCGACCCGGGTTGCAGTGATGGAAGCCGGGCGCATCGCACAAATCAACACGCCCGCGAATTTGTACGAATTCCCGGCGAACCGATTCGTCGCGGAATTTATTGGTTCGGTCAATATTATTGAGGGCCGCGTACTGCGCCAAGAGGCGGACCGCGTTGAGATTACCTGCGAAGGTTTTGAGCGCACGATTGTGATGCAGCACGCCGGCCCATTGCCCGAGGGCACGCCGGTCAGCATTGCGATTCGCCCAGAAAAGTTAGATGTGCTGGAACAATTGCCAGAAAACCCCGGCAATTGGGTGCGCGGCAAAGTCACGGAAATGGCCTATCAGGGCGATGTTTCGGTGTATCACGTACAAACCGCCGGTGGCCTAGTGTTACGCGTGCAAGAAACCAATTGGCAGCGACTAGCCTATCCGCACTACGATTGGAATGACGAGCTGTACTTGGTGTGGGAAGTGGATGGCGGTGCGGTGTTGACGAGTTGAGTGTTGCTTGAGCAAGCGTGCCAATTCGCATCCAGTTCACGCGGTAAGTTCTAAACGAAAGTAAATCTAACGACCGCTAAGCCACGCCCTTGACCGAATATATCCTAAAATATCACCGTGCAATCAAGGAGTTAGCCGCATCCGATTGGCAGGCGCTGTTAGACGGTAACGACAACCCGTTCGTCAGCTATGCCTTTTTGGACGCACTTGAAAGCTCCGGCACGATTCGCGAAAGCTACGGTTGGCAGCCCTTGCATTTGGCGCTCTATGACGCGGAGCATGTACTTTGTGCCGTGTGCCCGAGTTATCTAAAGCAAAATTCGCACGGTGAGTTCATTTTTGACTGGGCCTGGGCGCAGGCCTATGCCCAGCATGGCCTGGATTACTACCCAAAACTGCTGTGTGCGGTGCCGTATTCGCCGGTGACCGGCCCGCGTCTTTTAGCGCGCAACAGCGAAGCGAAACGCGCGCTGATCTTGGCGATGCAGCAAAGTTGTCAACAATTTTGCCTATCCAGCGCACACGCAAATTTTTTGGAAGCTGAAGACACCGCACTCTTTCGCGACGCCGGCTGGCTGCCTCGCACCGACATTCAATTCCACTGGCGAAATCCGCCTGATGCCGGGAAATGGCAGACGTTTGCTGATTTTTTGGCGGCAATGAGCGCGAAGAAGCGTAAAAACATCCTGCAAGAGCGCGCCAAAGTCGCCAAAGCTGGGCTACGCATTGAACGGCGCGCAGGCGGCGATTTAAGCGCGGCGCACTGGGCGCAAATCCATGCGCTGTATCAATTAACCTTTGACAGCAAAGGCAATACTCCGGCACTAACGAAAGCTTTTTTTCTAGACTTTGCCGCCCGCAGCCCAGCGCAAGTACTCGCGGTTTTGGCCTTTGATGCCAAGGATTCCATGGTCGCGATGGCGCTATGTTTTCGTTCTAGCCGCACTTTGTACGGGCGCTACTGGGGCGCCAGCGTCGAAATTCCCGGCTTGCATTTTGAATGCTGCTACTACCAAGGCATCGAATATTGCTTAGAACACGGCTTAACTAGCTTTGAGCCCGGTGCCCAAGGCGAACACAAACTCGCACGCGGTTTTTTACCGACGCAAACGCATTCCAGCCATTTTATCGTTGATGCGCGCTTTCGCGCCGGCATCGCGCGCCATTTAGCTGAGGAGCGCCGCCAGCGGGATGCTTATCAGGCGGAGCTTTTGCGGCATAGCCCGTTTTTGGCAGCTGTGTGCAGCCACCAAACAAGGGAATAGGGAAATTGATTTTCGCCCCTGGGTTTCACACCTTGGCGGTTTTAAGCAAATACATTTGCCCGCAAGCACAAGTCCCTGAATCATTTCGAGCTGGCGAACGCCGCGCTAACCGCTACAATCAGCCTCGTTTTGATTGATTTAATGATTGAACTATGGCCTGGCGCACATTTGCAGTTTTTCTATTAGCGCTTAACTTAGCCGCTTTCACCTTTGCTTGGCTCAATCCCAAGCCAGCCCCGCTTGCACCCAGCGCCACCGAGCCCAATGTCACGACGCTGGTGCTGTTAAGTGAGCGCGACGCCGAGCAGATGCGCGCGGCGTCCCAGGTGGTGCGCGCAACTCAGCACGGCGGCGCACCAGAATCAGGCGAGGATGGGGGCCAAAGCGCGCAGCCAAATACTGCGGCTAGCGATGTCGTCAGCGTTAGCCCGGTTATCGCTGATGCGCAGTATTGTGAGCGTATCGGCCCGATGCGTGAGGCCGATGCCGCAGCGTCTTTGCGCGCACGCCTAGGCACACTAAGTGCCGCCGCAGAAGTCAAAGAAGTCGAGGAAATGCAGATTCGTGGCTATTGGGTTTATTTGCCGCAATCAACCGACCGTGAAGCCGCGTTGACGCTGGCGCGCCAGTTAGCTGCAGGTGGCATTCGCGACTATTACGTGGTGACCGCCGGGGCAAATGAAAACACGATTTCCTTGGGCATGTTTTCAGATCGCATCAATGCCGATAAGCGCGTGAAACAAATTGCCACTCTGGGCTTCAACCCGAAACGCATCGAGCGCGGTGATTTAGAAAAGCGCTATTGGGTGGAATATCGCGCCGCCACCGACAGCAAGCGTGCGGTGGGTGCACTACGCGGCGTCGCTGAGCTTCGCCGCGAGACGATTTTTTGCAATACGCTGTAATAGAAATCGGTTTTTCACTGCCAGCATTCCGGCAAATTTGCCCAGCCAAACTACGCCATGCTTGAAGTCGTCCACTCGCCGCGCCTCGAAGATTTGGCCGATCAGCTGGCCGAACAGTTGCGTGCGCAGCGTCGACGGCAAAGTGCAAGCATCCTGCAGCCGATCACCGTCGTGGTTGGGCATTTGGGCATTGCCCGCTGGCTGGAACAGCGCATCGCGACGCGCTTTGGCATTTTTGCGAATGTGCGTTTTGTGCTGACGGGCGAATGGCTAAACGCGGAAATGGCGCGTTTTGGCGTGCTGGAAAAAGCCGACGTGGTGCGTTTTTCACTGGGCGCGATGACCTGGGCGCTTTACGCGCTGTTGGCAGCGCCCGAGCGCTTTGGCTTAGTCAACGAAAAGCCCTTGCTAGAACGTGAGCGGTTTCAGTTGGCGGCGCGCTTAGCGCGCTTGTTTAGCGAATATTTGATCTATCGGCGCGAGTGGCTGCTGGATTTTGAGCAGCAGGCGGCGCGTGCGCCGCTGCGCTATACCCGCGCTGACACGCCGGTAGAAAGCAAAATCTGGCAGGCGCGGCTTTGGGCTGCGATGAGCGCACGGCTCAAAGGTGGGCACCGTGCGGCCAAATTTCAGAGCTTGCTCAATGCGATCAATGGCGAAGCGACTTTAGACGTGCAGGTTGATGCACCGATTTATTTTTTCGGCCTGAATCATTTACCGCCGGACGTGCTGACGCTGCTGCAACGCTTCAGTGAAAACACGCCGGTGCAGATTTACTTTCCGAATCCGTGTGTAGAGTACTGGGCTGATGTGGTGCGCGAACGCTTTTTACTGCAGCGGCGTTTGGGTGGTGATTTGCTCGATGCTGCGGGCGCCGATGACCCGAGCGGCTTCGATCACTTTGATGTCGGGCACCCGCTACTGGCATCCCTGGGCGGCCATGGGCAGGCGTATTTTGCGGAACTTACACACGCGACTGAGCATTTCAGCGAGGTTGACACGCCGCAGGCTCAAGCCGTCACGCCGACGCTGCCCACGCTGTTGGTTGCGCTGCAACACGGCATCAGCCATTTGCAGCCGGATTTTGCGCCCACAGCGATGCGTTTCGATCACAGTATTCAAGTGTTTGGCGCGCAAAGCATCGTCGATGAACTGACTCAGGTTAAAGCGATTTTGTTTGATGCACTGCTGCGTGATCCGAGCCTACGGTTGGACGAAATCGCAATCATGACGCCAAACTTGCGCCGCTATGCACCGCTGCTTCCGGCGATTTTTGGCGTTGAGCTGTGCGCATCGCCGCGTATTTCGCCCCAGCAGGATCAAAGCGCCGCGCACCTGAGCCCCCGGCCGCAAAGTGCCTTGCGCTATTCGGTATTGGATCTAACGCAGCTAAGCACCAGCCCGCTATTGACCCAGCTTTTGCAAGCGCCAGAGTTGCGTTGGGAGCCGAGCCAGCTTTTGGCACTGTTGACACTGGCGGAAGTGGCACTGCATTTTGCGCTGGATGCAAATGATTTAAGCCACGCACTGAGTTTGTTGCAGCGTGCGCATATCGCTTTTGGCTTTAATGATGCGCATCGGCGTCAGCTCATCGCGGCCACAGCGGGGGCAGCAGTGATTGCGGCTGCGCCAAGCGCTTCCTTAGCTAGCGCTTCTTTACACACATGGGAAGCTGGCCTCGAGCGCCTATTGTTTGGCTATTTACATGGCAATCAATCGGAATTTTATGCAGCAGATGCACCCGAGCGCCTTTGGCCAGTGCCCGATATTGAAGCCCGACACGCAGCGACTCTAACGGCTTTGTTGCAGCTGATTCGTGCCCTGCGTGTATTCAATTTTGGCGCGCAGCGTAACCGCGCCGTAGGGGAATGGACACGGTGGCTGGAGCGCCAACTGTTTGCCTTTACCGGCGCACCAGCGACGGATGCTGTGCGCGCCCTATTTGTCCAGTTAGAGCTTGATGCGCAGGGCGCCGAGCTAGATGACGAGGTGTCATTTGTCGCGCTGCGCGAGGCCTGCAACGCCTTGGCGGCGAAGGTCAGCCGACGCAGCACGCCCGCGCTGGGGGCTATTTGCGTTTGCGGCTTAGTGCCGATGCGTGCGCTACCGTTCAAGGTGGTGTGTATTTTGGGTTTGAGCGAAGCTGAGTTTCCCAAGCCTGAAACACCAGATTCATTGAATTTAATGCGCGCCGTGGGTGCGCGCAGGCCCGGTGATCGCAGCCGTGCGCAGGAGGATCGTTATTTGTTTTTGGAAGCGATTATGGCGGCGCGCAGCACGCTGGTGTTGAGCTATCAGGGCGTTAATAGTGATGGCAGCAAGCGCCTGCCCTGCGGCGTATTAACTGAGCTTTTGGCGCAGCTGGAGCGGCAATTTAAAGCGCGTTTGCGCGGCACGCCATGGTTCATTGCCGCGCAAGCGTCGACGCACAATGTAGCTTGTAACGAATCCAGATCGAGGACAGCCGGAGCACCATTGCCGAGGAAAGCAGTAAACGCTCAAAGCACGAAAGTGGCCGCCCAAACGCTCAATATCAACGAACTTTTTCGCTTTTGGCGCCAACCGCTGCGCACTTATGTGCAGCAACGGCTGCTGCTTGCGCCGAACATGAGTAGCGAGGTGCAAACGAATGATGCGCGCAGCCTTGAGCCACTGGGCTTGGCAACGCTGCCCATCGAGCGTATTGAGGCTAGGCTGTTATCACACGCGCTAGCGGCGGGCCATTTCCCGGAAACCGCACCACCCTGGCTAGGGCGCAGCGGCTTGTTAGCAAGTGGCGCTTTGGGCTTGCAAAGCTATGCTGGCATCGAAGAAACCAGCCGCGTCGCATGGCTTGCAATCAAAAGCGAATTTCCAGAATTCCTAGGTGCGCAGAAACAGGCCGTTCGAGTGGATATGAACTTGGGTGGCACGCGACTGGTCGGATGCATTCCCGGCGTGTACCAAGGCCAGCGCGCCTGCGTGTGCGTCAGTAGCAAAGCCCTGCATGGGGCACAGCGGTGGCAGTTATTGCTGCAGGTTTTGCTGTTACGCGCGTCTGATTCTGATTCTGATTCCGACGCGCCACCTTGGCGCGCGCTGCATCTAGGGCCGAAGGCGGCTGAGCTGGTGATTTATGCAAGCCCGAGCCAGGCACGGGATTATTTAGCCCATTTGATTGCGCTACGACGCGATTATCTGCAGCCAAATCAGCCCACCGATTTCCTCAAAAATCCCTCCGTACCGCCTTGGTTTTGGCCAAAGTTGAGCTACGCCGCATTCAGCGCAAAAGACGGTGCGCACGCGGCGGTGTTAAAAGTGATCGAGGACGGCCGAGACTACGAGTTGGCACAATCTGGGCTGAAATTTTGGCTGCCAAGCGCTGCATTTTTTGATGCCGACAGCACCGAATTTGCGCAATTTTTGACGCTTGCGCAAACCTTATTCGCGCCATTTGCGCCTCCTACCCAAGCGGCAAATCCGAGGGCCGACAAATTGTCCAGTGACTTGACCTCTGGTCCGCCGCCGCGTGCGTTTGTAGTGACAAAAAAGCCTGTGCCCGAGGCGAGTTCGCCACCCGCGACTTCTGAACCGGTGCCGCGTGAAAACGTGCCGAGCCCATTGGCAGCGTCAGCCAGCCCCAACACCTTAGTGCTGGAACAGTTTGGTCACGACGACGCGGCGGATTTTCGCGATGACTACTGAGCGCAGTGCAGAGCCCGCGCTGGATTGGCGCACACTCGATTTGGCCGGAAAAAGCGCGATTGAGGCCAGTGCTGGCACCGGTAAAACCTACACTTTGGTGTTGCTGGTTGTGCGTTTGCTATTGGAACGCGAACTGCCACCCAGCGCGATCTTATTGGCGACGTTTACGGAAGCAGCGACGTTAGAGCT
>JANNYA010000182.1:0-20464 GCA_031409855.1 Rhodanobacteraceae bacterium
CAATCCTAGGAATCCAATCCTAGGAATCCAATCCTAGGAATCCAATCCTAGGAATCCAATCCTAGGAATCCAATCCTAGGAATCCAATCCTAGGAATCCAATCCTAGGAATCCAATCCAACCTAGGAAATTATTGATGTTGAAGCAAACGTTAATCGCACTGGCATTTGTCGCGTTGGCACCACTCGCGTCCGCACAAAATACTGAAAAGCAAGTCGTCACTTCGTATTTGTCGGTCGAATATCAAGGCAATGCGAAAGGCTTCCCAGAAACACCCCAAGGCGCTTACACCTGCGCATTCGACAAATCCAGCTATACGTTAAACGAAGCGGGTTTGGTCACGGTGCAGCTGCTCAATAGCACCGATGCCCGCTTTGAGATTGTTTCGCTAAGTATTGCCAACGACACCAAGTCCGAATACGCGCAACGCTCGGTTACTTCGCGTAGCGCCAGCTTTTACGGCGCGAACTTGACCAAGCAATCGATCTATTTCACCGTGTTTGTGCGCGATTTGGTGAATGGCCAGATTGTCGCGTGTGATCCGAGAGTCGAAAACGTACCAACCTGAGCTTACTTGCCTAAATAAACGCCACCGCTAGAGTGATTTAGCGGTGGCGTTTTGGTTTGTAGCAATCGCTTGCCGACCCGAATAGAGTTTTCGGGCCGCATAAACGCTCAAAAATTCGCAGTGTAGTCAATGCCCGGTTCTGTGTTTGCCAATTCGTATCCCTAGGGATACAATGCGCGTATGTTGACGCTCAGTAAAACCGATGAATACGATGCCTGGCTGAAGGGCCTCAAAGATGTTCAGGGTCGTGCACGCATCCACGCGCGGATAAACCGGCTGCTCGAAGGCAATCCAGGGCTACACCGCGTGCTAAGCGGCGGGGTTTGCGAGCTGAAAATAGATGTTGGCCCCGGTTACCGGGTTTATTACACCGAGCGCAACCAAGTGCTGGTTATCCTGCTCTGCGGCGGCGACAAGTCCACCCAGGACAGTGACATTAAAGCCGCATTCGCACTCGCACAAGGACTCTGAGCCATGACTAAAACCAAAACAACCCCTTACGACGTGGCGGACTACTTGAGCACGCCAGAGGATTGCGCTGCCTATCTTGATGCATGCATTGCTGAAAGCCAGGGCGACCCAGCCTTCATCGCCAAGGCCATCGGCGATATTGCGCGCGCAAAGGGCATGAGCGAACTGGCGCGCGCGACGGGTATGGGCCGGGAAAGCCTATACAAGGCCCTCTCTGGTGAGCGCAACCCGGAGTTCGGCACCATTTTGAAGGTTTTGAAGGCGCTAGGATTAGAGCTGCACACGACTGTGGCTGCGGCAAGTTAAAAGTTCATGACATGATCGCGCTGTTCGATGCGGATCATCACCTCAGCGCGCAGGGTCATAATCTCGGCCTCGGCAGAATCAAAACCTAAGTCGTCACTTCGTATTTGTCGGCCTAGTTTGCTATTCCCTCACCCTGTCAGTTGCAACGATGTCTCGATCCCGCAGGGATCGCATAAGGTAGCCGGTGTGTCGTAGCCGCAAAGCGGCGCAGACCACCGGAATCGAGTTATTGAATAGGATCCGACCCCGCCAGGGGTCGCACATACAACACTCAGCAATCATTTTGCAGGGGCGATCAATTCGAGGCTCTAGTGCGACCCCTGTCGGGGTCCGTATGACCTTTACACAATTTCCGGTGGTCTTCGTCGCTTCGCGCCTGCGACACACCGGCTACCTTATGTGATCCCTGCGGGATCATGGCGTTAGCCAGCGCCGAACATCATCGATCCCTGGGTCGTTAACTCGCCACGTCATAACACCGCAAATTATGATCAATTCGGCAACACATCGCACTCTTTGTTCATCGCGCTTACACCCCAACACATAATTATGTGTAAAATCACCAACAAGCTATTTCAAGGCAAAACGCATGGCAAACACCGTCAATTTCACCAGTGCTGTCGATCCGGCACTACTGCAACGCGCCAAAGTGGTTGCGGCGAAGGCAAACACGTCCATCAATGCGCTGTTTAACGCCGAGCTGCGCTATTTGGTGGAAACATTTGAGTCGGCAGAGCGTGCGCAAAACCATAACTATTCCGCGCTTTTGGCATTTTCCTTAGGCCGCTATGATGATCAATCGACCCTAGCAGCGCTCGGGATTGACGGTGAAGAGGCACTTTTTCTATTGATGGCGCAGGCGCGCCTGCCGATGCCGAGGCTAAACGCTGCCACGACGGCGGAAATGGTGCAGAGCTTACTGGCATTGCCGCATTCGCGATGATTGCGGAAAAAAAGACGATCACTTTGTACCCGGATGCTGGGCCGCTGATTACCTTGGCTTACGCCGATGCCCTTGATTTATTATTTGTGCCCGGCTGGCAGCTGGTGTTGGTCGATATGATTTATGCCGAAGTAACGCGCTCGCAAACGCCTTCTAGTCAAAAAATTTGCCGTTGGGCGCAAGCCGGTTTTGCTAAAGCCGCGCTTGCAGATATGGCAGATAAGTCTCGCCGATCAGGCGACACGGCAGATAAGTCAATTAACAGTTTTAGCACGCGTGTACATGCGCAATATGCGCAAAATCTGGCGCTAGCCGATGCCGCCCCACGCGCAAAAAATAACTTAGGCGAATTTGCAATTCAGGAAGCCATGAACGAGTGCGCGCTGCAGGATGCAACGCAAACCAGCGTGTTTCTATTTGAAGACCACAAAATTGCGCGCGCCAGCTTTTTGTTGCCGAATAACGCCAGAAAGGTCAGCACGCGCGCGTTTCTGAAGTTTTTGGAAGCGCTAGGCCGAATTGAATCGGCCGCTGCGATTGAACAACGCGCAGTGTCAGCCGGGCGTGCGTTTTCGCAAATTCATTTTTCTTAAGTGTATGCCCAAAAACTAAAACGCCCGAGTAGCTCGGGCGTTTTAGCGAATAGACAATACCAAACCCTTATGGCGTGCAGCTTAAGACGCGCACGTTGTCAATGTTCCAGCCATCGGCCACATTGACGCCAGTATCCGTGCCTAAGCGGAATCGGAAGCGCACCGATTGCCCGCCGTAGGGCGCAAGATCAACCGCAGTAATTGCGTGTGCAGTGGATAGACCGCACCAGCCTTGACGCCCGCCGAGCGCGGTGTTGCCGCTATCGACGGTGCCGGTGTAGGGCACGCCGGTAATGCCTGTGGTGATTTGATTGAACGTAACACCGGCATCGGTGCTGACTTCCAAAATGCCCGCGTCATAGCAGTTCGCGCCATCAGGCTCCATACCGATGCGTTGGCTAAAGCTTAAAAAGCGCTGATTGCTACCCGCAGGCACCGAAATTGCGGGCGATACCAAGCGTTGATCGGCCTGACTTACTGGCCCGATACCACGATAGGCGTTGGCACCTGCGGCTGGAAATGCCGGTGAAATTGCCCAAGTGTCCGTGCCAGCGGCGGCAGAATGCGTCCAACCCGGTGCGCCGCTTTCCATATCATCATTGAAAACAACCGTGGTCGTAGTGCCCGCACTGCAATCGCCAGGGCCCGCTTGGGTGCTGAAGCTAAACACGCTCGATGTCGCGCTGCCGCTGCTCGGGTCTTCAAAGCCGTCGCGCAATAATTCGCTTGGATTGATTACCGGGCAAGCATTGCGCGCCGACACGCGCCAAAAGTACTGGGTATTGCTGGCTAAGGCGGGGGCGGTAAAGCTTGTGCCAGTGACGACTTGCTGTGCAATCAGTGTCGTGAAGCTGGCGCTGGTGGAAAGCTCAAGCAAATAGCTGGCCGTTTGCGGCGCGGCAGCCCAACTCAGCGTCGGCGTTAGCGCAACACCTAATGCGGCATTGGCAGGTGCGCTCAAGCTGGGGGCGGTGGGTGCTTGGGTATAGACGTCAAACGCGACGTTCAAATCACGCACGATCGCGCCGTTCGGGCCGGTGCCTTGGCTGCGAATGGTGGCGCTGTTCGGGCCAGCCACGGTACCGGCGGCAAAAGTGAAATTCGCTGTCAAAGTGCCAGGCGGCGTAATCGTGGCGGCGCTTAATGTGCCGGTTAAACCTGCTGGAAGTGCGCCGTTGAGTGCTACGCTGACCGGTGCGCTAAAGCCATTCAACGCGGAAAAATCAAGGCTAAGCTGTCGGCTGCTCGCGGGTAACACAGCCGCACAAATTTGCTGGCTCAAATTGCTTGAAACAGCAGTAAACGTCGGGCCACCGCACTCGTCAAACTTGAATCGGCCAACGCGGGTTTGCCATTGGCCACCGGCGTTGACATATTCACCGGTGCCGAAAAAGGAGCAGCCGTTTTCAGGATCGGTACCCAGCTGGGCGTAGTCACCCCAGCGCTGGCCGGTTTGCGAACCCGCGCCCTCGAAAATCGAAGCTTCAGCAGTCGTCAAGGTACCCAGCGGATCGCCAGCCAAACGGCCGGCGTAGCGCAGCCCAGTAAATACCGCAGGCGCTTGACGCACCACACTGTAGGCCAAAGCAATATTGCCGTCTTGATCCATCGCGGCACCCGCCATCCAGCGATCAATCGGGCCGCCAGCATCTGCTAGCGCATGCGTGCCCTGTTGGTGCAGTGTCCACGTACCAGCAGCGCCGCCGGTGCGACGTAGCTCAAACCAGCGGATGCCGCCGGTATCGTTACCATCGACATCGGTGACCAAATTACCCAAAAGTGTTTCATAGCCTGGGAAACGGCGATACGCCACGCGACGCATGATCGGTTCGCGCAACGGGTCAATTTTCTGGCCGTTCGGTTGCGGGAAAGCTTCAAACGCCGACAGCCCATTTAAGTTAGAGCTGAATTCCGCCATAGGAATTTGCTGGACTGCCGACGCTGAACCTACGGGCGTAGGTGCACTCCAATCCACGGTCAGTTGCACGAGCTCAAGAAAATCCTGCGTCGGATTATTCGCGCCCGCGTTGTGGGCCTCGTCGTCACGGTGGCGCATAAAAATACCGGGCAGCGTTGCTGGCACGGCATTCAACTTGCCGTCGTGATCCGCTGGCGTCCAAGTTTGGAAACCAAAGCCCGAAAGGTTAGGCAAGTTTGCGCGCACAATGCCTGCCGGTTGCCCGAGCAGCATCTTGGCGCGATCCACCGCAAAAATCGGGCGATTTCCGCCCGTACTGCCCTCATTCGCCGTAATCAGATAGGAATTCCCCCAAACGCCATAATGCGGGTAATCCGGAAACGCGGGCGTTTGAAATTCGTACTTAGTCCAAGTCGTGGATACCGGGTTGCTACCCGCGCTGACATACACGCACAAACTTCTTCCCGCTTGCGTGGAAAACTCGGTGAACAACCAGCGCTCGGCCATTTCATCATAAACAATGACCGGATCGCCCAGCGAGGAGCCACACACGCCACCCGTGCCGAGTGCGGCCATGGTAAATGGGCCAGCAGCAACGGATCCATCCGTTTTATTGAGGATTAGATAGCGCGCGCCACCGCCGCCATTGACGGATTGCACCACATGATCTTTACCAACATCAGCGGTGGTGTCCGGGGGCGAAACACCGGTATTACCTATGCCCGCGACGCTAAATTCCGGGGTGCCAAAGGCGCGTTGCGCACGCGTGGCATAAAATTGCTGCGCTTTGGCAACCAGTGGGTCACGTGGGTCGGCGGCATTGACCGGTGTTAGCGCCGAAGGTGGCTTTTGCCCAGCAGCAAGCCAATGTTGACGCGGAATTTCGCTGATCGGATCGCCCGGTTGCCATTCGCGCAAAACCGGTAGGCGCGATGCGTCCATAGTAAAGCTCTGTGGTATCGACTTGCCTAGGTATTCAATCGGATAGCTTTTCGCAGCGACAGATTCTGCCGCCGTTTGCGCAAACGCGCCCGGAGTCGTGGAGATCAGTAAAGATAGACAAACTAGGTAACGCATGAAGCCTCGCTTTGTGGTGGGTTGAACGGTTACTGCAGTTGCGCATCGCTGCGCAAAAAATTACTTTGTCGGTAAAACGGTTTAGAAACTATTTTTTTCGCGCATGACTGACAGCGTCAGCGCCGCTTTAGGGGTTGCAATCTGCATAACTGGAGTGGCAGCCAAATCTGGCTGTTGCTCTTGCGGAAATTGCCGCTGCCAATGCCCAGCCATTAACACCACGGATTTTTGACCGAGGATTAGGCTTTCGGCATGCACATCCAGCCGCAGCGCACAGTAAACCGGCACGTCAACCACGGCGCGTTTACCGTTTGTTTGGATTTTCGCGCCGCTTGCCGCCGCGCAGTCTGAGGGCAAATAATTAACATTGCCCGTTTGACTGATTAATTCGCTGACCTGTGAAGTAGAAACGCTGATTCGCCCAGAGCCCGATTTGGCGCGAATAGAGTTGTGCAGCTTGCGTACGACCAAATCGCCATAGCTCGTGCGCAATTCAAGCGCGACATCTTTCGGCACGAACACGGCCAAATCGACGCGGCCTTTTAGATGGCCATCGACGCGCGCATTGGCACCGGAAACGGCATCGCTGGCATAGATAATAGAGAGCTGCAATTGGCTACCCACTGTAGACACCTCGAAGCGAGCGTGCTCTGGCTTACGGCCCAATTTTTGCTCGACGCCCTGGATGCCGATGCTGGCTGCATCGGTTTGCTTAAGCGTCAAATTGCCGTGCAGATTTTCGATTTTGATCGACGTAATCGTATCGGTTAACTCAATATCACGTTGCCAGCGCTCAATTTTGTAGGGGATTTGTGCTGCATCTGCAACCGGCGCAGGCGCAATTTTTTTGGCGCTGTTGCAGGCACTTAGGGCAAGCAATGCGCCGACAATCGCCAACATTCTAGCTGGGTGGGTGAGCATAAAATCCCGAATCGAAAAATTTCCGACCTATGACACATAAAAACAAAACACCCGTATCCTGGGCGATTTTGCAATTACGGTTTTAAGAACTCGGGCTGCATCGGGCAGTACGATTGATTAAAACGCGCATAACATCGGTACAGGCTTCCGCCTTAAGTCCCATACGATAGCGCGAACTCTGCGTCGGGGCCAGTGCATACCCGCTAGTTTTGAGTTTTTGTACTCACATGACCGAAAGTTAGCCGATTTGCGCGGTTAGCCCTGGGTTTTAAAAGTGTCTAACCCTGGGCTTTAAAAGTCATCGCTACGCCATTCATGCAATAGCGTAGCCCGGTCGGTTGCGGGCCATCTTCAAAGACGTGGCCCAAATGCCCGCCGCAGCGTCGGCAATGTACTTCGGTGCGTGTCGAGAAAAAGCTTTTGTCGATGCTGGTGCCGATGGCGTTGGTGATGGGCTGAAAGAAACTCGGCCAGCCGGTGCCGGAATCAAATTTGGTTTTTGAGTCGAACAAGGCCAATTCACAGCCAGCACAATGAAATACACCGGCGCGTTTTTCATGATCAAGTGCGCTGGTGCCGGAGCGCTCGGTGCCGTGTTCACGCAGCACGTAAAATTGCTCCTTGCTCAGCCGCTCACGCCACTGCGCTTCGGTGAATTGCACTTCAAAAGTTTCCGTCGTTGCGGCGGCGCGGCTGCGACTAAACAGGCTCATAGTGGTGGCTCCGGTGGCTAAAGCAAGCAGGGTATAGCGAATGGCGTCGCGTCTTTGCATGGAAAATTCTCCGTGGAATAAATGTGGGTATGGCAAGGTCATTGGCTATAGAAAATAGTGCAGAAAATTTGTTGTCGCAAGAAGCGCAGCGACGTGCACTGAGATTGCTTCACTGCGTTCGCAATGACGAAACGGCAGCGTTCAGTGCGCAGGCGCGCTGCCCCAAATTTTTTCTAGGCGTTGATCCCGGCCGCAGCTCCAGCGATAGTATTTATAGCGTGCGGGGTTCTTCTGCGCGTAATTTTGGTGATAGTCCTCAGCTGCATAAAACGCCGAAGCCGGATTGATTTCAGTGTAAATCGTACGCCCGGCAAAGCGCTTATCGGCCTGCCACTTGCTTTTGCTAGCGGCGGCGGCGCTGGCTTGTTCGGCGGTATGGGTAAAAACCGCGCTGCGGTATTGATCACCCTGGTCGCAAAACTGCTGGTCGTCAACTGTAGGGTCGACGTTGGCCCAAAAAATTTCCAGCAATTTGGCGTAGCTGATCTTTTTGGGATCAAACACAATTTCAACCGCTTCCGCATGCCCGGTGCCGCCATCCGAGACTTGTTCGTAAGTGGCGTCCACGACGCTGCCACCGATGTAGCCCGATGCCACGCTGGTTACACCCGCAAGGCCGCGAAACGGCGTTTCCATACACCAAAAACAGCCGCCCGCGAACGTTGCTTTTTCCAAGCCAGCGGGTGCAACTGCGGTGGGTGCGGCCAGCGAAACGGTGTTAAGCGCTAATAGTGCCAGCGCAATAAACGGGTTCAAATAAGTTTTGAGCGACATGATTTCTACAGAGCCTTTGATTGAAGTGGCAATACACTATTGACTAGTGCGTGTTTGACCGGTGTAGCGCCGCGAATCTTTCGCCGTGTTCTTTGTTGGTGCGGCTTGTTAAGTAAAATGCTGATAGCCCGGTCGGGAAATTTTAACGGGCACGGCATTTGCGTCCAGCACAAGCACCAATTCTTCACTCGCGTGGCGCGCGCCGATTGTGCCAATGCGGGTAATCGCCACTGACTGCGCGCTCGCCAATTTGGCTAGTTTGGCATCATGCTTAGGTGCGGCGGTAAAAAGCAGCTCGTAATCGTCGCCGCCGCCCAGCGCGCACTGCCAAGCAATCGCTAGCCCGTGCGCAATCACCAGCTCATGCGAAATCGGTAAGCGATCTGCCTGCAGCGTCGCGCTACAGCCGCTTTGCCGACAAATATGTCCTAGATCCGCGACCAAGCCATCAGACACGTCAATCGCGCTGCTGGCCATGCCGTGCAGGGCCAAACCCAAAGCCACGCGCGCAGTCGGCTGATCCAAGCGTTGCGCCAGCCACGCCGGTTCGGCCTTTCCCTGCAACCGCAGCTTAAGCGCCCCGGCGGCATCACCGAGCGTTCCGGAAACATAAATGCCATCGCCGATTTGCGCGCCTGAGCGTTTTAACGCCACGCTGGCGTTGGCGTTGGCGTTGGCGCTGCCCAAACCCGGCTCCAGCGCGCCAATCACGGTGATCGTGATGGCGAGCGGGCCGCGCGTGGTGTCGCCGCCAATCAGGGTAATATTGTGTTCGACACTCAGTGTGTGCATGCCGCGCGTCAGTTCCTGCGCAAAATTGGCATCGCTAGTCGGCAGCGTCAACGCCATGCTGTACCACAGTGGCTTAGCGCCCATCGCGGCTAGATCACTCAAATTGACCGCAAGCGCCTTGTAGCCAATTAAGTAAGGCTCGGTATCGGCGAAAAAATGCACGCCCGCCACCAGGGTGTCGGTGCTCAATGCCAAGCGTTTGCCTTTCGGTGGCGCCAGAATCGCACAATCGTCACCGATGCCCAACAACACGTCAGCGCGCGGCTTAACGCGCCCGGCAATTTCACGAATTAACTCGAATTCAGACATAGAACAATTCTATTGACATAAAAATCCACTTGGCGTGGTCGTAAAGGACAGCCACAATAAGGCATTGTCGATAGGAATAACTATGATGCGTTTGGCGGTTTCAGCAGGCTTGCTATTTCTTGGGGTTTCGCTCCCTGTTTTTGCCGAACAAGATGACGCTGCGCTGGCCGCGTTCATTGCTTCGCGCACCTCGCGTGCTGACTTGGGCGTTGAAATCAAGCTGCCAAACGGCGAGGGTGCGCTGCATTTGCACGGGAAGGCGCAGCATTTGACCATTGCCAAGCAAACCGCCGATGGCAATCTAGCCGAGATGTGCGTGGGTTCGCTGGTCGAAGCCGATGCGTTCTTGGGGCGCACGCTGCCGAAAGCGGAATCGAATAGCGTATCGGATGCTGCGGCGCGCCACGGTATGAGCGCGGCGGAATTCGCGCGCATTACCGCGATGATTGCGCAAGCATCGCAACAGTCGCCAGCCGCACCGCTAAGCGCCAGCATCACGATTCTCAATGGTGACGATCCAGGCGAGGGCTTCAACAGCACCGCGACGCGTGCGAGCGAGGGCGGCAATAGCGCAACAACGCTAGGCGGACAACGTCTAAATGTGTTTAACCGGGCTGCGCAAATCTGGGGCCAGTTTTTAGACAGCACGGTCAGCACGCAAATTGCGGCGAATTTCGATGATTTATCGCCGTGCACCAGCAACGGCGGCGTGTTAGGCGGTGCCGGTACCGCAGCGCTGTACCAAAACTTTAGCAACGCGCCGTTTACCGGCACCTATTACCCCGCCGCGCTGGCAAATAAAATTCGCCGTGCGGACGGCAATCAGGGTGCGGAAATCAACGCGCAGTTTAATTCCTTGGTCGACAACGCCTGTCTGGGCGCAGGCACTAGGTTTTATTACGGCCTAGACAACGCCACACCGGCCAACACCATCAATTTGCTGGTCGTTGTGCTGCACGAGATCGGCCACGGCTTGGGCTCGGCAAGCTACGCCGATGAAGTGACTGGTAATTTTCAAAACAATATCCCCGATATTTGGGCGCGCTTTATGTTTGATGCCGCGCAAAACCGCACCTGGCTGCAGATGACCAACGCGCAACGCGCCACCTCTGCGATCAACAACACGCTATTTTGGGAGAGCCCCAGCATGGGTGTCGCGGCGCCGGGGTATTTAACTGCGGGTTTAGGCGCGATGAATCGGGTGCGCCTATTTGCGCCGACGACCCTGCAACAAGGCTCGTCGGTGTCGCACTTTGACATCACGGCAGCGCCGAATTTGCTGATGGAGCCTGCGATCAATCCGGGAATTCCACTGACGCTGGATTTAACGCGCCAACAGCTGCGCGACATCGGTTGGTATCGAGATAGTAATTTGGACGGCATTAGCGACACGATCAGCAACGTGCAACCTAGCGGCAACACCGTGGGCTTAGGCTCAACGACGACGATTAGCTGGACGAATCAGGGGGGCTTTAATAAAAATGTCACGGTCGAGCTGTCCCTGGATGCGGGCTTAACTTACAGCCCAATCACCACGCCCGCTCAGCCTGCACTTGGCATCATCAATACCGGCAGCACCGGCAGCTTTTCTTGGAATGTGCCGACAAATATCGCCACCACCCAAGCGCGCGTGCGGGTGCGCGAATTTGATTTCGCTGACTTGGCGGGCGCATCGAGCGCGAATTTCACCATTGCGGTTGCCAATACGCCACCCAGCATCGCCCTGGCAGCAGCGCCTGCGCGCCAGCAAGGTTCGCCGACTAGCACCTCGGTCATCGCAACGATTAGCGATACGCAAACAAGCGCCGCAAGTTTGACGGTGGCGACGTTCAATGTCGCCTCGGGTTTAACTTTGGGCACGCCGGTCAATAGTAATGGCAGTGTCAGCGTGGCGATTGCCGCTGCGTGCACTGCCGCTGCCAGTTCCAGTTTTGGCCTGCGCGTGATTGACGCGGGTGGCTTGATCAGCGAAAGCACGATCACCGTCGCGGTTAGCACGAACACCGCACCCACCTTAACTTACCCAAGCGCAAATTTGGCCTTTGGCGCCAGTTTGACGGTCAACCCCAGCACTGGCCCGAGTGATAACGGCAGTGCGGCGCTCTCGATTGTTAGCCCAGGAACCTACACCGGTGGCGTATCGGTATCGACTGCGGGCGTTGTTAGCTTGAATACCGCGCAACCTGCGGGAAATCACAGCATTACCGTGCGTGCCTTGGACAATTGCGGGCTGGCCAATGACGCGGCCTTAGCCCTAAGCGTCGGTCCACTCAACACTGCCCCCAGTTTTGCCGCTGGGCCCGAAATCACGCGCACCCAAGGCGAGCAAAATACGACTCCCGTGAGCTTGGGCGTGGTCAGTGACGTGCAAAGCGCCGCAGGCAGTTTAATAGTCACGCAAATTGGCGGCGGCAGCGCGGGCGGTGTAAATTTATCGAACTTGGTCAATGTTGCGGGCAACGTGAGTGCCGCAATTGCAGCGGAATGCCAAGCCAGCAGCGGCACGCTACGCCTGCAAATCAGCGATGGCCAACTGAGCACAATCGCTGTGGTGAACGTTGCGATCATTAACAACGCGCCGCCCGTATTCGGCAGCTACATGGCGCAAATTCTAGCGCCTGGTGCCAGCAAAAACGTCGTGCCCAGCGCGCCGCCGTCCGATACCAGCGCCATCCAAAGTGTCAACGCACAAATCGACCCTAGCGGTTTTACCGGCAGCTTTAGCGTTGCGCCCGCGACCGGTATTGTTAGCCTCAATAACGTCGGCCCAGCCAGCAATTTTACCGTCACACTTTTTGCGTCTGATACCTGTGGTGCGATTGCTTCGACCAATTTCACACTGAGTATTGATGCGGACCGATTGCTGGCGGATGGGTTTGAGTGAGTGCGCTGTGGCTTATATTGGGCCGTTGATCTGCCAACCATTGATTCGCATATTAGTTCGGTGCAGACATTACATAGCGCCCAGCCCGAACTACAACCCGAGGCGGCAGCGCATTATCCTCAAACGCCTGATAAATCGGCTGCAATTGCCGCCAAAACTCGATAAACGGATGCGTTGAGTTTGCTGCCAACGCGGGCGCAGTCAAGCGAAACGGAAAGGCGTGTACCGGAATTTGGACTTGCCCGGCGCCAAAGGCGCGCGCCATGAGCGTGTAAATTTCTTCGATTTTAGCGTCGGTCATGGCGTAGCAGCCAATCGAAACGCAGTTGCCGTGCACCATCAGTGCCGAACCGGTGTAGCTATGCGCTTGGTCGTAGGCATTCGGGTAGCCTAGGTTGAAGCTCAAATGAAAACTGCTGGCGGGGTTCATTTGTTTTTCTGCAACTTGATAGACGCCCTCGGGCGCTTGGCCATCGCCTTCCCGCGTCTTGGGCCCGAGTGCGCCGGAGAAAGCGCAAATGGGATAGCTGCGAAACAGCTGGTAGTGTTTTGCGCTTTTTAGCCACAGCTCCAACACCGCTTCTTGCTTAAATATGCGAATAAAAACCGGCGCGCCGACCTGGAGCTTGAGGGTTTTGGTATCGCGCTCAAGCGCAGGCAGTACGCGATTTGCCGCATCCTGTGCGCGCCCGGCGTGGCTGGTTGCGGTTGTGGTCATAAATACCAAAGCAATTATTAGCGGGTAAAAGTGCACTAGATTCGGCATAGGCGCGATGAATTTGGAATGTGTAGCGGGTGTTTGCACGGTCTGAAGCCTAGCAGATCAGCTATGCTCGCCCGCCCGCACACCAGGCTTTTTGGCGGCGTTTCTTGCTTGCTCTGCGCTTCGTGCCAAAACCTATTTAAATCTAGTTATTTCATGTCCCGCTCCGCATTTACCCGCAGCCATCCCGCGCTCGGCGCATTGATTGCGCACGAACATGGCTTAATTCAAACCCAAATTGCTGGCGAACCGGCTGGGCTAGGCGCGTGGATTAGCCCGTGGGACATTGCGCCAGTGCTAACAACCGCGCCCGGTTTGGCGACTTTGCCGCTCAAATTGGCCGGGATCGATAGCTTGACCGGCAGCCTTTCCGCAAGCGCATCGCTATGGCCGCTGGCGGACAGCGCACTGGCATTTGTCGTGCTGCAACACGCGCTGGACTATGCGATGGAGCCGGAAGAAATGCTGGGCGAAGCAGCGCGCTGCATGCGCGGCCACGGCAAACTGGTGATTACCGGCTTTCGCGGGTTCAGCGCGGCGCGGCTTTCAGGTACACGCATGGCGCGCCATTGGAAAACCACGCCACCACGTTGGACCACGGCCAGTAGCTGGGCGCGCGCCTGCCGCGCATTAGGCTTAGCCGATGTCAGCATCGAACGCATCGCCGTCGCGTGGCCGTGGTTAGCACCCGATTCGGCCTTTAGCCGCCAACTTGGCCGCGCGCTGCCCGATTTTGCCAGCGTCTATATCCTGAGCGCGCGCAAACGCGGCGTGCGCGCGCGCCCGGTGCTGCGCGCACTTGAGGCCAGCGCAAACCGACAACCGGCACTCAAAGCGGCCGGGTTAACTCAACGAGGTGTAAGTAATGACTAGTCAGCCCCCAATCGCGCCTGCCGCCGCAGTCGCTGCTTCCGATGCCAAACCGGTCGTCGATATTTTTACCGATGGCGGCAGTTCACCCAACCCCGGCGCCGGTGCGTGGGCGGCGTTGCTGCGTTTTAATGGTATTGAGAAAGAAATTTCCGGCTACGTCGCTGACACCACCAACAATCGCATGGAGCTAAGTGCGGCTTTAGAAGCGCTGCGCACGCTGACCAAACCGGCGCAAGTCCGGTTGCACACCGATTCGCAATACCTGCAAAAAGGCATGCAAACCTGGATCAAAGGCTGGGTCATGCGCGGCTGGAAAACGGCGGATAAGAAGCCGGTGTTGAACGCGGATATTTGGCAGGCGTTATTAGTAGAGTCGAAACGCCATAGCATCGAATGGATCTGGGTGCGCGGCCACAATGGTCATGTGGAAAACGAGCGCGTCGATGCGCTGGTACGTAAAGCGCGGGAATCGAAGGGGCGCAGCGTTTGAATGACGAGGCTCAATCCACCGCCCTGTTTTTCTTTCTAAGTCTATCTAAACCATGCGCCAAATCGTACTAGACACCGAAACTACCGGCCTTGAGCCCGATTTAGGGCACCGGATTATCGAAATAGGCTGCGTGGAATTAGCTGGGCGCGGCGTGGGTGATGCGCTATTTCATCACTATCTCAACCCCGAGCGCGATAGCGACCCGCGCGCGTTTGAGGTGCATCAGCTCAGCCGGGAATTTTTATCCGATAAGCCCTTGTTTGCGCAGGTTGCCGAGGCGTTCCTGGAATTTGTTAGCGGCGCGGAATTGCTGATTCACAACGCCGCATTTGATGTTGGTTTTCTGGACGCCGAACTGAAACGTATCGGCCTAGGGCCGCTGGCAAAGCATTGCACCATCACCGACACCTTAGGCATGGCGCGTAAGCTTTATCCAGGTCAACGCAATGGCTTGGATGCGCTGTGTCGGCGTTTGGACGTTGATAATTCCAGCCGCATTGCGCACGGTGCACTGCTGGACGCGGGCTTATTGGCCGAAGTTTACTTGGCGATGACGCGCGGTCAGAATTCGCTCGAATTCTCGGCTGTTAGCGCCAGTGGCCAGGACGAATCAGACGCATTTACCCCGATCAGCATCCAACTAATTCGTTGCTACGCCAGCGCGGATGAACTCAGTGAACACAGTTTGCGATTAGCGGCGCTGCAAAAATCGAGCAAGGGCAATTGCTTATGGTTGGCGCTTGAGCAAGCGGCAAATGCTGACGTAATAGCAATGATGCCAGCCGCCATCGGCTAGCTAGCGTTCGGCATCCACATCGCTGACATCGACGTCTTCATCCGGCTCTTGCGTCGGCTCAGCGGCATCAGCCTCAGAGGCACTGCCGCGTGAAAGCAGGCGCGGCTTGAGCGCGCTGAGCATCACTTCGGCTTCAGAGGATTCCACACCTAAGTGATACACCGCATAGCCTGGCATCACCTGTTGATTCAGCGCTAGGCCGATCACTTTGCCGGGCAAGCTCGCGAAGACGACTGATTCTGCACCTGACAGTGGATCACGCACCGTGCCCAGTGGCTGCCCCGCCTGAACTTTATCGCCCAACTCGACCTTGGAGATCAGTAGGCCGCTTTGATTGGTGCGCAGCCACGTGGAGCGATACAGCACCGGCTGTGGCTGCGCCCAGACACGCAAACCGGGGCGCATATTGAGTTTGCTCATCAGCGTTTCCACCGCGCGCACGCCAAATTCAATTTCTTTTTGCTCCAAACGTATCGGTGCGCCCAGCTCAAACGTGACGGCGGGAATGCCCGCCTCGACCGCAGCGGTACGCAACATGCCGGTCGTGCCTACTGAGTGCAGCACCGTCGTTGCGCCAAAATTGCGGGTGAATTCCAGTACTTCGCGGATGCGCAAATTGCCGCGCACTTGCGGTAGGTTTGAACGTTCAAAACTGCCGGTATGAAAATCGACCAGGTAGTCGCAGCCTAAAACTACCGATTGAAAAAAACCGTGCGCCAATCGGCTGGCGGCGCTGCCCTTGGAGTTACCCGGAAAATAGCGGTTTAGATCGCGACGATCTGGCAAGTAGCGCGAATTTCGCTGAAAACCGCCGACATTGACCACCGGCACGGCAATCACCGCGCCGGCCAGGGTTTTTGCGTCTAGTTTGCGCAAAATTCGATTGACGACTTCGATGCCATTGAGTTCATCACCGTGCACGCCGCCCGTTAAACACAGCGCAGGTCCAGGCGATTTACCATTGATGACGGTCACGGGCGAACCAATGTCGCCGAAGCCCATCGCCGAGCTGCGCCAAGTCAACTGTGCCCGGGTACCAGGCATGACGCGCACACCCAGAATCTTAATCGGGCCAACTTCGGACGGTTCCGGCAAACTTGGCGGTATCAACTTCGGTGTGGCGGCTGGCCGGACACTCGTCGGGCTGAGGGCGTTCACGGCTTGCACCTTTAAAGCCAGGATCGCGGCAGGCAAGTTGGCAGCCTGTAATCGAATTTGTTCGTCGCTGGGAAAATCTTGCCCACTGCAAACCGGCGCAAAAATGGCTTGCCCAAAAATTACTTGTCCAAAAAAAACGGCCGCTTTTAACAGCGGCCGTCGAGCCCTACTTCTTGGCATTGGGTGCCAGCATCGCCACACGCCGTCTTGGATCATTCATAGCGACCACGTCGCCCAAAATATGCGCCGCTTGATCCAGGTAAGGGTCATTCGGGTTTTTCTCTTCCTCATCTTCAATTTTCTTACGATCAGCCAGGCGACGTTCGGCACCATCTAAGCCATCGTCCAGCTCGCCGGTTTTCGCCGCAGCATTGCCATCTCCGAGCGCTAAGCGCGCCTTCAAGCGCGCCTGACGTTTCACTTCCAGCGCGTCGCGCTCAGTCTTACGCGCGCTGAGCAGCAATGAAACCGAAGATTCAGCGCGTGCTTTCACTCTTTCCGCGATATCTTCCAGCAAAAACCCGTACTCGACATCGGTGCTGGCGCGCTTTTTGAATCGAGCCGTTAGCGCTGCTACATCGGCGGATTTTGTATCGTTCGTGCGCACAAACGAGGCTGGAGGGATTTCGGTGTAGGGCAGGGCATTTTCATAGCTGGATTCGCCAAATTCTTTCGGGTCGATCGTGCTTGGGAAAGCAATATCAGGCACCACGCCCTTGTGTTGGGTCGAGCCACCGTTGACGCGAAAAAACTGCTGGATCGTCATTTTCAATTCGCCGAGCGGGCCGTTCTTGGAATTACTGACCCGATCAAGCTCAATAATTTGCTGTACGGTGCCTTTGCCAAAGGTTGTTTCACCTAAGACTAAGCCACGGCCATAATCTTGAATGGCAGCGGCGAAAATCTCGGAAGCCGACGCCGAGGCGCGATTGACCATCACCGCCATTGGGCCGCTCCAGACGACGCCAGCGTTCGGATCGTCATAGACGTCAACGTTTGCTTGGGAGTTACGTACTTGGACGACCGGGCCTTTGTCAATGAACAGCCCGGTCAATTCGGTCGCTTCGGACAGTGCGCCGCCGCCGTTGTCGCGCAAATCAATTAACAAGGCTTCAACATTTTCCTTTTTAAGCTCATTAATCAACACGCTGACGTCGCGCGTGGAGCTGCGGTAATCCGGATCACCGCTGGCGCGCGCGGCAAAATCTAGATAAAAACCGGGTAACGAGATCACGCCGATTTTGTGTTTTTGACCATTCTCGACATATTCAACAACGCGTTTTTTCGCGGCCTGTTCTTCGAGCTTAACTTTGTCGCGGGTAATTTTGACGATGTGCGTTTTGCTCGCCGCAGACTGATCCGCGCCCAAAACTTCCAGGCGCACAATAGTTTTGCTCTTGCCGCGAATCAGCTCCACCACATCATCCACGCGCCAGCCGACGACGTCCACAGCTTCGCCGGTTTCGCCCTGGGCGACGGAAACGATGCGGTCAAAGTCTTTTAGCTCGCCTTGGCGCGCGGCCGGCCCGCCTTTGACGATCGAAGCAATCGTGGTGTAGTCGCCGTCGCGCTGCAGTAATGCGCCAATGCCTTCTAAAGACAGGCGCATCTGCATATCAAAATTTTCGCTGGCGCGCGGGCTTAAATAGTTGGTGTGCGGCTCAATCGAGGTGGCATAGGCGTTTAAGAAAATCGAAAAGACGTCATCGCCGTCCAATTCATCAATACGCGTTAAGAATTCCGCATAGCGCTTATCCAGTGTCGTGGTAATCGCTGCCTGCGGTTTGCCCGCCAGTTGTAAACGCAATGCGTCATTTTTAACGCGTTTGCGCCATAAATCATCCAGCTCTTTGCTGGTTTTGGCCCAAGCGGCTTTTTCCCGGTCAAACTCGTAGCGTTCATTGATGGTGAAGTCGAACGGCTTTTTGACCAGCGTGCGAGCAAAAGCGGTGCGCTCGGCGACGCGCTTTTTGTAGAGCTTGAAAACCTCGAACGGCACGGTCAAATCCTGCGCCGAAATCGCATCGTCCAAGGCAAATTTATACTTATCAAAGCCTTTAATATCGGCTTCGGTAAAAAACCAATGCTCGCTGTCGTAGGATTCAATCAGGCGCTTATAAATATCAGCACTCATCGCATCGTCTAGCGGCACCGCGCGGTAGTGCATTCGGGGTAACAAACGCGAAGACCAAATCGCCGCTTGCTGCTGCGCAAGCGAAGGTTCCAGTGCCACCGGTGCGTTTTTTGCAAACGCCGGGCTGGACAGCAAGGTGGCAAGTGCGACGGCGAGAGCGAGAGGTTTAAACATGAGCTTCCCTAAAAAAGATCGTACAAATTAAATCAGGCCAGTGTGCAGTGAACAATAAATCAACAGTTGAGAACTGCCCAGTGGCATTAGCACTAGTCGTTAAAACCTACGGGCGTAAATCGACAAGTTCAAGGGCGATGTGACGTTCGGATGCTGCAAAAGTTCGGTACTACGACACACTTCAATCATTTATGCATTACCCGGTTGTGCCAGCGCTAACGGAATCGACACTTTACCGCCGTGAATCATGGCGTGCGCCACTTCGTCGGCATGATAGCTAGAGCGTACCAACGGCGCGCTGGCAATGTGCGCAAAGCCCATCGCTTCCCCCAAAGTTTTGAACTCAGCGAATTCCTCGGGCGTCCAATATTTCATTACCGGATGGTGCGCGGGCGTTGGCTGCAAATATTGACCCAGCGTAACGATGTCGACGTCGTGCGCGCGTAAATGCTGCAACGCTTCCAGCACTTCCTCGCGGGTTTCACCTAAGCCCAACATAATTCCAGATTTGGTGGGTACGTCCGGGTGCTGGGCTTTGAATTTTTGCAGTAATTTCAACGACCAGGCATAGTCCGCACCGGGGCGCACGTCTGGGTAGCAGCGCAATACAGTTTCTAGGTTGTGGTTAAACACATCCGGTGGTGCAATTTTAAGCACCGCCAGCGCACGGTCCATGCGGCCTTTGCCGCGAAAGTCCGGCACCAAAACCTCAATGACGATATTCGGCGCCGCCGCACGCGTTTCTTCAATACAGCGCACAAAATGTGCGGCGCCACCATCGGCCAAATCGTCCCGATCCACGGAAGTAATCACGACATAGCGCAGCGCCATCTCACGTATGGTCTTGGCCAAATTGGCGGGTTCATCGGCATCCGGTGGCTTCGGGCGGCCATGCGCAACGTCGCAAAACGAGCAGCGGCGGGTACACACCGAACCCAAAATCATAAACGTCGCGGTGCCTTTGCTAAAACACTCATGAATATTCGGGCACGAGGCCTCTTCACAGACCGTCACCAGCGCATTTTCACGCAGCTTGGCTTTTAAGCGCTCGACACTGTTGCCTGCGGGCAGACGCACCCGAATCCAGGACGGTTTGCGCAAGCGCGGCGCGTCGTCAAAGCTAACCGGGGAGCGGGAAATTTTATCCTCCCCGAGCTGCTTTACCCCGGCTATCAGAGTCGATGGGATGAGTTTGGACGTTAGAGGATTATTCGGTAAAAGCTCCGCAGGAAGACTTATTGAGTTCACAAGCACGCAGATATTGAAATAGTGGCCTGCAATAGTACACGCTCGAGCTCGTTTACTTTGTTTGGGAATGCGATGGGGTGCCATTCAAACTGAAGGGGAATCACGGTAATTTTCGCTGATTCGAATTTAATAAGGCAGCGGCGCTCTGATTTCGTCATTCCCGCGTGCTTTTGGCGGGAATCCAGAGAGCTTGTTCTGGCGTTGCACCATTGCAATTCGCTGTACTTTGCGCAAGTGCAGGCTGGATCCCCGACTAAAACATTCGGGGATGACGATCCATCAGTTTGCATGGCACCCGATGCGATGCCGGAGCAGGAACGCGCGGCTAGTCACTCTATTTTCCACCCCGAAGCTTAGTCATTTGATGCTTTGATGCTATGCTTTGATGTAATTTACTCAGTCGGATGTTTTATGCGCACCACAGTGACCCTAGAAGATGACGTTGCAACCGAGCTTGAGCGCATCGCGTTCGAGAGCAGAAAGTCATTCAAGTCGGTGAT
>JANNYA010000183.1:0-10636 GCA_031409855.1 Rhodanobacteraceae bacterium
TCATCGCCCAAGGCCACCATGTAGCGAAAGCGCACCGCACTCGCAACATTGTTGATTACATCGTTCGGCACGGCACTTGAATTACCGGCGCAGTTACGGTCTTTGAGATAGACCAAGTCCTGGCGACCATCGCCGTTGATATCGCCGACCTTAAAGTCGACCGCGAAATTGATCAAATTACTGTAAGAGCGTGAGTTGGCCGGTGCCAAATAGCCTTCAGGAAAGTCATCATCGATTTCGTTGTTCCAGGCAAAACGCGTCGGCGGATAGCAGACTTCGGCGAGGGCACCGAGGGCTGGCGCGCACTCTTGCACCGCAGTCAAACGCGGCATACGGGTGCCGGTTTCCGCTTGCGCGTAGCTCAAACGATATTGGCGCGCGTGTACTTCGGCGTTTGGATTGACACCATTATTTGCCGGGCCATAGACATTGATTTCGGTCAAGCGCTGCGTCAACGCCATTTTGGAGCCGCCAAAATAATCGATCCGCTGCGCGTCCACCGGCAGCGCTTCAAACACCATCGCGGTGCGCGCAAACGGTTGCCGCGTATAGCCAGCGGCCATATGCAAACGGTTCGCGACTTTGCCGGTGTAGCTGGCTTGCAGCAATAGCAGCTCGCCAGTGGCGACATTCGGGCTATAGAAAAAATCCACCGTGTTGCTGGTCGCATCCGCGATACGATCCAGCGCTTGCACGGCATAGCCAGAGGTTAAAGCAGCACCCGTCAAAGCATTATTTGGGCGTAGCGCCGAATTCCCAGCATAGCCATAGCGGCGCAGCGTGCCATCTTTGCCAAACACCAGCCAAAAATCGATCTCGGCGGTATTGGACACATTGGAGTAGCCGCAAATGCGCGTTGCCGGATCAAGCTCACTGCGAAACGGGCGACCGGCAAAAGCGACATCGACCAAGGCTGGGCAGGTATCAGTCACCGAAAAAATGCGCTGACCGTCCAAGCAAATCGCGACATTCGCGGCATCGGCAAAGTCCACACCGGCGTGCGGCCCCGCGCCATCGCCGAATTCGACGGTTTTCTTGCAGCGGGTAAACGCGGATTGGCCAGACAGCATCCAACCAGTGCCCATCGCACCGACGGAACCACGTGCTGAATAGTCCAGCGATAATTTTGGCGACAGGCCAGCGGTTCCAGGCAATGACAAAATCGGCAGCGTGTAGCTGGCGGCTCCGCCTTCATCGACACGAAAGTCACCGGGTGTGGCACCGACGGAATCGGAACTTAGCTCGTGCGTGGTCAGGGCTTCGACGTGCGGTGCGGGCGGGGTGGCGGGTTGCGCGAAGGAAAGGCTGCTGATTAGCAGTAAGGCGGCGGCCGCGCGAAAATGCATGAGATTCCTAATAAAAGTCGGGTTCGTTCCCGTAAACGCCATCTGCTGAAATTTCGTATCACTAAATTCGCAAATGGCTAATGATTATTTATTTACGCTTAACTCTAGGCGGATCAACGAAACCCCTGATTTAGCCGCGCCAATATCGCCGCACTGGGGCATAGTTCCGTTTCATTGAGTTGATTCAGTGGCGTGCTGACGGTATTGAGGTGCTGATGCAAATCGGCAGCATTTGGATCAATAAACAGCAAACCGGTGACGACTTCACCCAGCGCTTGGTGTTTTAGCAAGTAATTGATTGCGGCAATGCGATCCGTGGCGTCGTATTCGCGATCCAGCTTATGCAATCGAAGTCTGGAGCCATCATGTTGGGTGATGTCGGTATCGCTGCCCGCGCTGTAGTCCACCGTTAGCTCGGCACGCTTTGGGATCATGTCGAGTCGATTCACTGAATCATTGTGGGCACGCACATAGTCGTAGCTTTTGGTGCTGCCGCTGTGATTGTTGAAAGCCACGCAAGGGCTGACGATGTCAATCACCGCCGAGCCAGGGTGTGCGATCGCCGCTTTAATCAGGGGCACCAGCTGGGCTTTATCGCCGGAAAAACTACGCGCGGCGAAACTGACGCCAAGCTGCAGCGCCATGCCGATCAAATCAATCGGGCTATCACTATTCACCACGCCACGTTTGGAGGTGGACCCAGCGTCGGCGGTGGCGGAAAACTGGCCCTTGGTCAGGCCATAAACGCCGTTATTTTCAACAATATAGACCATGTTTACGCCCCGGCGCACGGCGTGTGCAAACTGCCCTAAGCCGATGGATGCGGAATCGCCATCGCCGGAAACGCCCAAATACAGCAAATCACGATTCGCCAAATTGGCACCGGTCAATACCGAGGGCATGCGTCCGTGTACGGTATTAAAGCCATGCGAATTGCCAAGAAAGTAGTCCGGTGTTTTTGAGCTACAGCCGATACCGGACAGTTTCGCAACCCGATGCGGCTCGATATGCATTTCCCAACAGGCTTGGATGATTGCCGCCGAAATCGAATCGTGGCCACAGCCGGCGCACAGCGTCGACACTTTGCCTTCATAGTCGCGCCGGGTGTAGCCGACTGCGTTGCGCTGCAGGCTGGGGTGGTGCAGTGCGGGTTTGGTTAGGTAGGTCATAAACTATGCACTGCGTTAAAAATGGGCGCTGTGGATCCAAATTTTCGCTCGCGCTCAAGAATCGTCGAGACGATAAAGCGCGCAGTAATCGGCGTGCCGTCGAAATGCAGCACGCTCGGCAAAACGGCAGGATCAATACCAAATTCATTGACGAGTAAGGACTTCATCTGCGCGTCGCGATTTTGCTCAACCACATAGACATGCGAATGTTCTGCAATAAACCCAGCCACTAAATCGGGGAAAGGATAGGCGCGCAGTCGCAGGCTGTTGAGGTGCACATTTAGCGCCGCCAAGCCATCAAGCGCCTCATGCAGCGCCGGGCTGGTCGAGCCAAAGTAAATCACGCCGACTGAAGTTTTGACGCTGGAATTTTCAATTACGGGTTGCGGCACTAAGGTTTTGGCAGTATTGAATTTGCGCAACAAACGTTCGACGTTGGCGACGTAATCCACGCCCTTTTCCGAGTAGCGCGCGTAACTGTCGCGGGTCGTGCCGCGCGTAAAGAAACTGCCTTTTGTGGCGTGCGTGCCGGGATAGGTGCGATACGGTATGCCATCGCCATCGACATCAACGTAGCGGCCAAAATCGCGCCCGGCTTCCAGTTCTTCGGCGCTCATGACTTTGCCGCGATCCAGCTTGCGCGCATCGTCCCAAACCAGCGGCTTGCACAAGCGCTGATTCATACCGATGTCCAGATCGCTCAGCACAAACACCGGTGTTTGCAGTCGATCCGCCAAGTCCAATGCGGCCGCTGAGTGTTCGAAACACTCAAACGGATCCTCCGGAAATAGCAGCACATGTTTGGTGTCGCCATGCGAGGCATAGGCACAGGCCAGCACATCCGATTGCTGCGTGCGCGTGGGCATGCCGGTGGAGGGGCCGCCGCGTTGAATATTGATGATTGTTGCCGGAATCTCGGCGAAATACGCTAATCCAAGAAATTCATTCATGAGCGAAATGCCGGGGCCCGACGTCGTGGTGAAAGCGCGCGCGCCATTCCAAGCGGCACCCACCACCATGCCAATCGAGGCGATTTCGTCCTCCGCTTGCACAATGGCGTAACGGTTTGCGCCGCTGATCGGATCCACGCGAAACTGTTGGCAATACTTTTGAAAGCCCTCCGCCACCGAGGAGGATGGCGTGATCGGATACCACGCACACACCGTGGCTCCACCGTAAACGCAGCCGAGTGCCGAGGCGGCGTTGCCTTCAACAAAAATCCGATCACCGACGGCATCGGCGGGCTGCAGCCGCAAGCGGATTGGGTGCGCCAAATGTTCCCGCGCATAGTCGCCGCCAATATTGAGCGCGCGCGCGTTCGCGCTGAGTAATTTTTCTTTGCCCTTAAATTGTTCGGCAAACAGCGCTTCAATCACGCTCATGGGTATGCCCAGCAACACCGCCAGTGCGCCGACATACATAATATTTTTGAACAGCTGGCGCTGGCGCGGATCGGCATACGCCGCGTTGCATAACTGCGTCAATGGCACGCCCAACACCTGCACACCGGCTGGAAACATATCGCTAGGCATGGCCTTAGTGCAGTCATAAAATAAGTAGCCCCCGGGCGTCAATTCGCGAACATCGCTTTCCCAAGTTTGCGGGTTCATTGCGACGAGCAAATCCACGCCGCCGCGCCGCCCCAAATAGCCTTTTTCGGTAACGCGCACCTCGTACCACGTCGGCAAACCTTGGATGTTCGACGGAAATATATTGCGCGGGCTGACCGGCACGCCCATGCGCAAAATCGCTTTCGCAAACAGCTCATTGGCAGATGCCGACCCGGAACCGTTAACGTTGGCAAACTTCACGACGAAATCATTGATGGCGAGGTCTTCCAAGGCCATATCGGCGCTTACTACTTCCGCACTGACTACGTCCGCATTCACTCTATCGGCACTCACTTTGAACAGCCAGAATTACAGGTGCTGGCAGCAGGCCCCGCGTGCGTCATTTCTAAATAGAATTTCTGCATATCCCAGGCGCCGGTTGGGCAACGTTCGGCGCACAAACCGCAGTGCAGGCAGACATCCTCATCTTTCACCATCACCCGCTGTGTTTTCAGTGGCCCGGATACGTACAGCTCTTGCATCAAATTGAGTGCGGGCGCACTAAGTCGGCCACGCAGATCCGCCTCATCGCCGTTTTCGGTAAAAGTGATGCAATCGGTCGGGCAAATATCGACGCAGGCATCGCACTCAATGCAGGCGTCTTTGGCAAATACCGTTTGCGCATCGCAGTTCAAACAGCGGCCAGCCTCTTTGATTGCGGTGGCAACATCAAAGCCCAGTTCGACTTCGACTTTGATATTGCTTAGCGCTTGCAGTTGCGGCACCAGCGGCACAGCGTAGCGAAGATCACGCATCACTTCATTGTCATAACTCCACTCATGGATGCCCATTTTCTGCGACAACAGCTGCGTCATCGGTGCCGGGCGCTGACTGACATCCCCACCCGATAGCATCAAATCAATCGACACCGCTGCCTCATGCCCGTGCGCCACCGCCCAAATGATATTTTTTGGCCCAAACGCCGAATCGCCACCAAAGAATACTTGTGGCAAGGTCGAGCGAAATGTAGTGGCATCGAGCACAGGCAGGCCGTCCGCGCCAAACTCCAAACCTAAATCCCGCTCAATCCAAGGAAAGGAATTTTCCTGCCCGACGGCGATCAACACTTCATCGCAGTCCAGTAGAATTTCTGGTTCGCCGGTGGCTACTAGGCTGCGTTTGCCGTTCTCATCGAACACGGGTGCGACGCGCTCAAACGCCATGCCGACCAAGCGCCCCTGCTCAAGCACAAAGCGTTTCGGCACGTGAAAATCAAGAATCGGAATGCCTTCGTGCTGCGCATCTTCCTTTTCCCAAGGCGAGGCTTTCATCTCAGCGAACCCCGAGCGCACCACGACTTTGACTGCATCGCCGCCCAAACGCCGCGCCGAACGGCAGCAGTCCATCGCAGTATTACCGCCACCCAACACCAAAACCCGCTTGCCAATTTGCGTAATGTGCCCGAACGACACGGACGCCAGCCAATCAATACCGATATGAACTTGCGCAGCGGCTTCATCACGCCCAGGCAGCCGTAAATCCCGCCCGCGCGGCGCGCCGCAACCAATAAACACGGCGTCGAAACCTTCGGCCAATAGCGCGCGCAGGGAATCAATGTGCTCGCTACGGCGAAACTCAGCACCCATCGCCAAGGCGTAGCCCACTTCCTCGTCAATCACCGATTCCGGCAAGCGAAACCGCGGAATTTGCGTGCGAATAAAGCCGCCCGCCTTCGCCTCACTATCAAAGACCACCACCTCATAACCCAGCGGCGCCAAATCACGCGCCACCGTTAGCGATGCCGGCCCCGCACCGACACAGGCAATGCGCTTGCCATTGCGCGCTTTCGGCACCGGCAAGCGCGCACGAATATCGTCTTTTAGATCCGCCGCGACGCGCTTTAAGCGGCAAATCGCGACCGGCTCGGGCTTTTCACCCTTACCTTCTAGCCCATTGTTTTCCTCAACGCGCCCACGTCTGCAGGCTGGCTCACAAGGGCGGTCACAAGTGCGGCCCAAAATTCCAGGAAACACATTCGAGTGCCAATTGATCATGTAGGCATCCGAATAACGCCCCTGCGCAATCAAGCGAATGTACTCCGGCACCGGCGTATGCGCTGGGCAGGCCCATTGGCAATCGACAACTTTATGAAAATACTCAGGGCGTGAAATATCAGTAGGCTGTTTAATGGGAATCTCCAAAATCAACGGCGCAGGGCTAAATCCGTTTTAGTGTGCCAGCACTAGTGATTTTGTGCATTGCCTTAATCGACATTTTTGATTCTTCGACGGAATATAGGCGCTGTGCTCATGGTCGCTGTCAGCTGAGCCGTTTTCGCTGCAGTGCGCGAACTCAATCAATTTGAAAGTGCCTGTAGCTAACTGGACGGTACGCCCATAAAAAAACCCGCTTTTAGGCGGGCTTTTGGACTTGATCTTGCCTAGCTTTCGCGGACACCTAGTTAAGAACTAATCTTCCAGCGCTCCAACAATGCTGTCACAGATCGTTCGAATGAAAATACCGGCTCGTTCATCTGATCCTCGGCTTAAAAACTAGCAAAACCCTACTCAATTGTGGTGCCCATTTGTACGGGGCTTCCCTGAGTTTGTTTTGCCACACGCGTTACCCGCGCTTTTTCGGAATATACAAATCCGTAATCGTGCCCTCAAACATCTCGGCTGCCATCGCCACCGATTCCGATAGCGTCGGATGCGGGTGGATCGTTAGGCTGATATCAGACGCGTCGCAGCCCATTTCAATCGCAAGTGCCACTTCCGAAATCAAATCCCCAGCGTTCGGGCCGACAATACCGCCGCCGATCACCCGGTGCGTGGTTTCATCGAACAATAATTTGCTTAAACCTTCGGTGCGATTGACGCCAATCGCGCGGCCGCTGGCGGCGTAGGGGAAGCTGCCTTTGCCATATTTAATGCCTTGTTTCTTGGCTTCGGTTTCGGTCAAACCCACCCAAGCGACTTCGGGGTCGGTGTAGGCCACGGACGGAATTACGCGCGCGACGAATTCGCTTTTGTGCCCGGCGGCAACTTCGGCGGCAACTTTCGCCTCGTGCGTGGCTTTGTGCGCCAGCATTGGTTGGCCGACGACATCGCCAATCGCGAATATGTGCGAAACATTGGTGCGTTGCTGCTTATCGACATCGATAAAGCCACGATCCGTCACGTTGACGCCGGCGAGTTCCGCCTTGATTTTTTTACCATTTGGGCTGCGGCCAACGCTGACTAACACCCGATCAAACAACTGTTCTGGCGGTGCGTTGGCGCCTTCAAAGCTGACTTTCAAGCCGGCTTTTTCCGCCTTGATGGCAACGACTTTGGTGTTGAGAAAAATACCTTCATAGTGCTTGGCGATACGGTTTTGCAGCGGCTTGACTAGATCTAGATCGGCACCCGGCATTAATTGCTCGGCCAGTTCAACCACGGTGACTTTGCTGCCCAGCGCATCAAACACGCAGGCCATTTCCAGCCCGATAATACCGCCGCCCATGACTAGCAAGCGCTTCGGAATTTCACTCAGCTCCAGCGCGTCGGTGGAATCCATTAGGCGTTTGTCATCCCAGGGTAAATTCGGGAATTTCACCGCTTGCGAGCCCACCGAAATGACCGCGTTTTTGAAGCGCACGGTTTTTAGGCCCTCTGCAGTTTGCACATTGAAATGCGTGGCCGAACCGAATTCACCGGTGCCTTTTACGACGGTGACTTTGCGTTGCTTGCTCATGCCCGCCAAGCCTGCGGTCAGTTTGCTGACCACATTGTTTTTGTGCGCACGCAGTTTGTCTAAATCTAATACCGGCGCGGCAAACGTTAGGCCCAATGCGGCAAAGGCCTTGGTTTCATCAATCACGCGCGCGGCGTGCAGCAAGGCTTTTGAGGGGATGCAGCCGACGTTTAAGCAAACGCCGCCGAGCGTGTCATAGCGCTCAATCAAAACCACATTTAGACCTAAATCAGCGGCCCGAAATGCGGCGGTGTAGCCGCCGGGGCCGGAACCGAGTACGGCGAAATCGCAGTCATAATCGGCATTGCTGACGCTTGCGCCGGTTGCTGTGGGCGCTGGATTTGGCGTGGGGCTTGGGGAGGCCGCAGGCGCGCTTGCTACCGGACTTGGCGCAGCAGCCGGTGCTGTCACGCTAGCCGAGCTTGCCACACTGGCTGAAGTTGATGCGGCGCTCTCGCTGAACTCAGCGACCACTTGACCTTCATCGACGGTGTCGCCGACTTTGATTTTAAACGCGACCAGAACGCCGTCCTTGGGTGCCGGTATTTCCATCGTTGCTTTATCGCCTTCAACCACAAACAGCGAAGCGTCTTTCGCAACCGCCGTGCCGGGCGCGACCAGCAGTTCCAACACCGTCACGCCCTTAGCGCCGCCCAAATCAGGGACGCGGATTTCAGTTAAGCCGTTTGCCATAAAGCACTCCTTAAGTACGCGAATCAGTCAGCCCGCAAGTGTATGCGTTTCAGGGCTCAATTCTCGGCCTTTTTTGTGGGTATCGCGCCCCACCCGATCATTGCACCGTGGACAGAATTGAAGCCTTGGTGCCCGGTAGTTTTCGGTAAAACTCGATCAAGCCCGCTGGTTCGCCATTCGCCAAACAAATAAGTAAAAAGTCGCGGCGTCTATGTGAGCTAAAACCACCTAAGCTGCGCATCACCTCATCCGAAATCGTCGCCCATGCTTTAGCCTTTGCCAACGCCGCAGTACGTGCCAAATTAGAAGTTGATGTTTCTGCAATCACCTTAAATGCGTCGTCCAATTCAAGAGTTGTTTCGGCATGTTGTTCAAGCCGAATGGCGAGTGCGTTGCAAACCACACGCCTCGATTCGTTCCTAGCGATGTCAAACTGATCACACTCAGACGCGATATCCACAGTTCCAACGTACATATTTAGCGCTTGAGCCTTAGCGATACCCAAGCGAAACCCATTGATGTCCTCAACCTTTATGGCCCGTTGTGCGACTATTTGAAGCACGACTTCGTCGGGAAGTGTTTTCATGTCCTCAAAGGCAGCTCGAAATGTATCCCTGTGCGCGCTACCCCAGTGTTTTGCGTGCAAAGCTTTGGTCAAATAGCCGTCAACTTCTGTGTCACGCGAGGTTCTGAGGGCATAAATATAGCTTTGCGCAAGTTCCGGTTGTGCCGCAATCATCTTGTTGGTGTCGCTCAGTGTTGCGCCCTGCAGTTTTGTGAACGCAGCCAACGCCAACTCGGGCGCAATCGTGCTTTCGCCATACAGGGTACGGGCCAACAAATTCCCATCGATAGTGCTCGCAGCAATAAACCGTCCAAGCTGGTTTGGCGCGTTCTTGCACAGCCAACTCCACGTGTTGATGGTCGAGGGGCAGGCGAATGGATCGGCTGCGAAACTCTGCTGCGGAAGTGAAAACATTAAGAACATCGAAAGGAACCACTTCATATGGCTTATTGAGTGCGAAGGGGTGACGTGCATATTTAATCCAAATATTTGAGGCAAACTAAGTTTTTAAGTGTATTTCAATATTTGTTGTGGCTAGTGCTTTCTGAGCTTCACAGGGTGCGATTCAAATTGAAGAGGTCTTCGGCGCTCTACGCCTGCGACACACCGGCTACCTTTTGATATCCCTGCGGGATCGAAGTCGATTCACCAAATCTGATTGAATTTCACCGTTCGACTTGCATTCCGCACGCTCCGCAATTCATTCGCCAACATCCGGCGGTTCCTGCACCCGCGAACCCAGCCACAAAAATTGATTGGGCACCGGATCAAAGCCCGCTTTGCCCAGCGGCTGGCAGCGTAACAAGCGCGATGCGCCCATCCAGCCACCCGCGATCCATCCATATTGTCGCACGCAGCCGGCGCAATAGACCGAGCAGCTCGGGTAAAAGCGGCAGCGGCGGCCTAAAAATGGGCTGATCCAGCGCTTGTAAAAGCGTAATAAATGCCCTGGAAGATCGTTGGGAGTGTTCAAATGTGTAAACGTGCTTAAACAAAGTTTGGACGGAGCATTGCTGATTTAGCGTCGTTTAGCTATAAAGCCCGCCGCTTCGCTTGCCTTGGTAATCGCAGCAACAGGAACTTGCTTTGCCTTGGTAAACGCATGAACAAGTACGTGTAGCGTTGTACCGCGTGCAATTGCACGCAAACACAAAGCCCAAGGTGATGTGCCCTAAATGAACATCTGCTTATTGAATTGAGCTGTTGGAGATCGGAAAGATGGCCCTAGAATTAGACGAATTGCCCGCTGACTATAAGCCGCGTGTTGTGCTGCCGAAAGGCTACAAGCCTAAAAGCAGCGAAGAATATATGTCTGATAAGCAGCAAGAGTATTTTCGCCGCAAGCTGTACAAATGGAAGGAAGACTTGATTGCGGAATCGCAGGTCACCATTGAAAACCTGCGTGATGAAGTGCGCGACGTGGGCGATGAAGCCGAACGCGCTTCGCGTGAGACGGAAAACAGCGTTGAGCTGCGTACACGGGATCGTTATCGCAAGCTGCTGAGCAAAATAGACAAGGCGGTGCGCCGCATTGAAGATGGCGTGTATGGCTATTGCGAAGAAACTGATGAAGAAATC
>JANNYA010000184.1:0-1880 GCA_031409855.1 Rhodanobacteraceae bacterium
TGGCACGACTCCTAATAAGCCGCGAAATGCGGCAAAATCAGGCGCTGCCAAAAGACCTAGAGCGTGCGCTTTTTCTAATTCGACAAGGGCGAAAGCGTGAAGTAACTTCGAGAGGCTGCCGCGTAGCGGCTTACTTGAACGAACAGTTGAATGCGATGGTTCCTCTAAAGTCTGTCCGGGGCCGACCAAAGTCAGATAACAAAAAACTCCGTTCGCTATAGCCCGGAAGTCTTGAGCTACTTCCGCAGTACCGGAGTAGGCTGTTCGGATACTTTCATTATCGCTAGATATTAAAGAATGCTTTAATACCGCAGGACTCGATTAAAGAATGTTTTCATACGATGCGTATCACTGGCACTTACGCGATCTCCACAACGCTTAGCGAAGCGATTCGCGCGTTTGTGCCCGATGCGCTACCACCACACAGCCCTGCACTGGCACCGGAAAGCTATGTCGAGGCGAATCGCCTAGCCGAGCTGGCGCTCGCCCGCCTATCAGGGGTGTCTGGGCTGGTGCCCTCAGTGGATTGGGTACTTTACAGTGCGATTCGCAAAGAAGCCTTGCTGACATCGCAGATTGAAGGTACGCAAGCCACGCTAGCAGATTTGTTCGACGACGAGGCAGGTTTTGCCATCAGCAACGCGGCGGATGTTGAGGAAGTAACGAACTACCTGCGCGCCTTTCGCTATGTGCAAGATAACCTGCGCAGCAGCGATGGCCTGCCGTTGAGCGTACGCCTGTTGTGCAACGCACATCGCTTGCTGCTCGATGGCACTCGCGGTATGGCTAAGCAACCCGGCGAGCTTCGGCGCTCGCAAAATTGGATCGGTGGCACACGCCCAGGAAGCGCGGTTTTTGTGCCGCCACCCGCAGACCGCGTGCCGGAATTGCTGGCGGACATAGAACGCTTTATTCATGCCCAAAGCGATGCTGAAAAAATTAACGTCGAAGTGCTGCCGCCTTTGGTGAAGACGGCATTGATTCATCTGCAGTTTGAAACCGTGCATCCGTTTTTGGATGGCAATGGCCGCATTGGCCGGCTGTTGATCGGCGCTTTGCTGGAACACTGGGCTCTATTGCCTGAGCCCCTAATGGTTCTGAGCGGATACCTAAAGCAACACCAAGCCGAGTATTACCGCTGTCTCTCCGCTGTGCGTACCGAAGGCGATTGGGAGCGCTGGGTCGCATTTTTTCTAGGGGCAGTAATTCATGCGGCAAGCGACGCCGAGCGCAATATTGTCGCCATAGCGACGCTATTGGCCACCGACCGCCGCCAGCTGCTGGCAGCAGCCAAAGCCGGGCCCACCTGTTACCGTTTGTTCGAGCTACTGCCAATGATGCCGCGCTTTAGTGTCGAGCAGGTAAGGCAAAAATTAGGCACCAGCTTTCCCACCGCGAACGCGGCTATCAAGATATTGGCCGAATTGGGCATCGTCGCCGAACTAACAGGCCAGAAGAAAAATCGCAGCTATAGCTATCAGCGCTACATTACTTTGCTAACTGGGTGAGCAGGGTCGGCCTATGTGGCGGGCGGGTTCAGTTGCGCTACCATGTGCAGCTCTGGCCGCGTATCGGCTGAAGCACCGGAAAATTTGATGCTGAAACAACTCGCAGCATGCAAAGCCGCTACTTTGGAAATTATCAACACGTTCTGTTTGGACATTTTCATTGTCATTATGGTTACGGGTGCTTTCGTTTTTCCTGCGCAATGGTGGCTTTCGAAGTATTGCCCGCAAAGCACGAACTCAGGCTGCGAGCTTGCGTTGTCCATAACTCGTTTTTGGTGGGTTGTACTTTTACTTGGAATCGTCTCGTCACTTACTTTTGCAATAGTCAAATGGGTGTGCCGGCTGGCTTACAGCGTCCGCTGATCATGACCA
>JANNYA010000185.1:0-1765 GCA_031409855.1 Rhodanobacteraceae bacterium
TCATCGCCCAAGGCCACCATGTAGCGAAAGCGCACCGCACTCGCAACATTGTTGATTACATCGTTCGGCACGGCACTTGAATTACCGGCGCAGTTACGGTCTTTGAGATAGACCAAGTCCTGGCGACCATCGCCGTTGATAAGATTCGAACGCCCGCAATACAAGTCACACTGAAATTGACATTTCTGATCAACCGAAAATATTCATTCATTCAACCGCGCCAGCATCTTGATCGCAGGAGCAAACTTTTTATCGGCTGATTTTCTAAGCCAATACATTGCACGCACCACCGCTTCTCGATCATTAGGCGAGTTCCGAATCAGCAATTGTGCGTATGCGTGTTGGGCGCTTGCACTTCCATTTTCAGCTGCAATCATCAGCCATGCCTCTGCGGGATGGGGCCGTTGCGGTGAAGCTATCTCACGATAGAGTATATCCACCACCTCCATCGCAGCGCTTGCTGAACCTGCCATTGCTTTTTCTCGCAGCTCTTGCATGTTTCCGACCTTTTTATGAGCAGGAGCAGCTGCCAACATTGCGGCAAGCAGCAACATTGAAAGCCCGCTAAGGCCCGCTTTTCCGAATTGGTTGAAACGTCTTCCATTCTTTATACGTACCTGAAAAAACATATTTACCTCCTATGGTGTTTGCGGTGCCCGCAAAAATAAGGCCGTTTGGCTTGAAAAACACATAGCCCATTGGAGCGATCACCGGCTTGCCTAAATGGTTTGCTAGGTCTTGGGCAAAACTTGCTAAGTTGCCCAAACCGGTATTGCACGAAAGCAGTCGGACAGCTGTTGCTGAGGCAAATCTAGGGTGTGCTTCGATTTCATAAGACGCCTCGTTGGCGAAGTAATAAATTGATCCACGGCCATCAGATCGATCTTCAATGTGATCAGAGTTCCCGTGGGCAGCGAGAATGAACTCGCCCTCGTTGCGCGTCCAATTTGACAACGATTTAAAGAACGTTAAGTCCCCAGGATCATTTGGATCGAACCACAACATGTCTACCGCACCTCTTGCTTTCTCAGCTGTGGCTCCGTCGATAGCACCGTCTCCAGTTGATGATTTGGTCACACTTGTTGCCACATGGTTGAATAACTGCTGAAATGCACCGGTCTGCGCCCCGTTAGCGAAAGAGCCCCCGGATAATTTGCTCGCCGTTCCGCCAATCGCAGCGCTAGTGGCTGTCTTCGCCAAAATGGTTCCGAAGTCATTGCGATCACCAAACTGCCCCACTGCAGGACTCAACGCCTCCGTAAACCCCGCTGCCACAAACCCATGCCCAAACTTGCCACCCTGAAGCACATTCAAAGTGCCGCCAGCCCCAGCATGTGCCGCAATTTTCGCCAACGTTTGCCCGCTTGTCAGCCCTGACTTCATCAAGTTCATCGCCTTCCCGCCGTTTTTAACGGCTTCCGCATTGACACCAGCAACGTTTTGAAAATAGGAACCAATGCCATAAAACGCCGCCGCACTGACTGCACCCCAAAGCGCGCCTTTTAAAGTGCCAGTGGCAATCGCGCCGCTCACAAAACCAGCGGCAGCGACTGCGCCAAAGGCGGCAATGCCTTGTAGCGCCCAATATTGCTGAAAAATTACCGCGACGACCGCGACCACAATTGCCAGCGCCTGTCGCAAACTAAAATTCCCCGTCGGATCGGTCGCACTCAACGGGTTATTAAGTACATAACTATATCGATTCAATCCCTGCGTCGCTTCCGGCTCCACAAAATCATCGGCTTGAATAAACCGCCCTAGTTCC
>JANNYA010000186.1:0-6351 GCA_031409855.1 Rhodanobacteraceae bacterium
GGAACTAGGGCGGTTTATTCAAGCCGATGATTTTGTGGAGCCGGAAGCGACGCAGGGATTGAATCGATATAGTTATGTACTTAATAACCCGTTGAGTGCGACCGATCCGACGGGGAATTTTAGTTTGCGACAGGCGCTGGCGATTGTGGTCGCGGTCGTCGCGGTAATTTTTCAGCAATATTGGGCGCTACAAGGCATTGCCGCCTTTGGCGCAGTCGCTGCCGCTGGTTTTGTGAGCGGCGCGATTGCCACTGGCACATTAAAAGGCGCGCTTTGGGGTGCAGTCAGTGCGGCGGCGTTTTATGGCATTGGTTCTTACTTTCAAAACGTCGCCGGTGTCAACGCGGAAGCCGTCAGAAACGGAGGAAAGGCTATGAACTTGATGAAGTCAGGGCTGACAAGCGGGCAAACACTGGCGAAAATTGCGGCACATGCTGGGGCGGGCGGCACTTTGAACGTGCTGCAAGGTGGCAAGTTTGGGCATGGGTTTGTGGCGGCTGGGTTTACTGAGGCGCTGTCACCTGCTGTTGGGCAGATAGATGGTGAAGGTTTTGGCGCGATAGTGAAGCGAACGGCGGTTAGTGCGGCGATTGGTGGGACTGCGAGCAAATTAAGCGGCGGATCGTTTGCTAATGGGGCGCAGACGGGGGCTTTTCAGCAGCTATTTAACGAGACTGCACATCGGCGGATGCTTAACGCAACGCGTGATGAAGAAACGATGTATAGCGTTGAAGGCGAGGGCTTTAATGATTTCGTTAAGCGTCTAGGTTCTCGGATATTTGAACTCACGCAAGAGCATCAAGTTGAATTTTCTGCGCGGATTGGTGCGCGGCTCGATACGGTTAATGGACAACAAACCGATGTTTTCGGCGCGATAATTCAAACCCAAGATGCTGCTACGTGGTCTGCAGCGACACGTACCCCTGACGGATATTCTCCTGTTCGTTTCGGTACCAAAGTAATGACACTTCACGCACACCCAACCAATGGGAAGATCACCAGAAACGACAAACTATTTTCTGGAGGTGACGGAAGCAGACTGCGTATTGGAAGTCGAGCCCCTGGTGTGCATTTGATTTCGAACGTTGACCAAAGGGCAGGTGCGCTGTTCCTTGCGACGCCAACCGGAGTCCTCTTCTATAACGGTAGAACCACTCGTTCATTTCCAACAAGTAACTAGGATTAACATGCCTACTAGTCATCGCTTCAACGTATTAACACGGATTGGGCAGTTTTTTGCATTTAGTGCAATGCTTTGTGCTTGTGCAACAACTCAAAATTCGCATGAGTTTCGCAGCGAACAGTTTGTTGGAAGTTGGTCATCTGGAGTTTTAAGCAATGGCTCTGGCTACTACTTGGAAGAATCATTTTTACCAGATGGTATTTACTGCGCACTTTCTGTCGACGTTGAACAGTCATTGGTTGAGGTAAAGAATGGAACTTGGGATGTTTATGACGGTATGTTGACCATCAATTCCTCGTTCAAGTACCCAAATCCAAGGAACGAAAACGAGACTGAATCGAGAGAGATCGAGTTCGTCAATCCTGGCGAGTTTGGATACCGATTCAGTCCACTTCCCGTAGTTTTCAAAGTGCGTCGAATTGCATCTCGCGATGCCAGCGCCAGCGGCAAGTGGTGTGACCGTCATCGAAATGACAGCAAAAAATAAGACGTGCCCGTCGTCGCAGCATATTTGGGACAAAGTTGGCTTGCAAAAGGTCTCATTGAATACGCCTTTGCCGCCGCCGTTGTGGGTGGTTTTCTTAGCGGCGCGATTGCGACAGGCACATTAAAAGGCGCGCTTTGGGGTGCAGCCAGTGCGGCGGTGTTTTTTGGGATTGGATCGTATTTCCAAGTGGATAAACTGGCTGCCGGTGGGCAAGCAAGTAAAGAGGGCGTGATTGCCGCCGTTAAATCTGGCGCTACAACTGGACAAACATTGGCGAAAATTGCAGCACATGCTGGGGCTGGCGGCACTTTGAATGTGCTTCAGGGTGGCAAGTTTGGGCATGGTTTTGTGGCGGCGGGATTTACGGAGGCGTTGAGTCCGGCGGTTGGGCAGTTTGGTGATCGCAATGACTTCGGAACCATTTTGGCGAAGACAGCAGCCAGTGCGGCGATTGGCGGAACGGCGAGCAAATTAAGCGGTGGTTCGTTTGCGAATGGGGCGAAAACTGGGGCGTTTCAGCAACTATTCAACTCGTCAATACATGAAATGATGAAGCCGGGACCTGATTGGCAAGGTGGTAGCGGCGAGCCATCTCTCATGGATAGTGGGTTTGAGGGAAGCGGTGGGCCTGACAGCATATTTTCTGACGGCGGGGGTGAAGGGGCGTTTGGAAATGGCGGATTTGAAGGAGCGTCACCGAGCTGTACGCAGCGTTGCGTCTACTCTGCATCAGGTGGAACTGTTGCGAAATCAAATTGGGAAAATCCTGATAACCACGCACAAGGATTTGGATTTCGAATTAGGATCACCGCAACCGATGGCACGACGTTTGTCTATGGCCACATGAGTCCTTTGTCAGTAATTTCAACAGATGACGCGGTAGTTGCTGGCCAATTTCTTGGCCAATATGCAAACCCAACCAACGGATCAAGCACGGCTCCGCACTTGCATTTCGAGCACCGAAGCGCGGCAGGCGTTGCTCTTGACGCTTCGGCTTTTTTAAACACCGTTATGCCCAATCATCGGGTAAGTAGTGGATTTGGCACACGAATTATATGGGGACGAACACAGAACCACCCCGGTCATGATTTAGTTGGAGGAAACTAATGAAATATCAAGTTCTCTTATTTGCATTGACGGAAATTTTGCACGGATGCGCCTCACACTCAAATGCTGAAGTTGATAAAAGAATCTCATTGGATCAAATTGGTCGAAATTTAGACGGATTAAAATGCGAAAGCACTGAAGTAGTTTTAACGATAACTAAAAATATTCATGACCAAAACCAAAACGATAGAGTGGTTAGATTGGTTTGCGAGGGGTACCAAAAGGAAATACTGATTACCGGAGATGAGCGAAATATACGGCTTCCATTAAAAATTTCTGTAAATTCGTCAGCTGTTTTTATTGCGGGCGGGCAAATTAGAATTGGAATGAATGAAACGAGTCTAATGGCTGCAATTCAGAAAATAAGCGGTATTACGCCATCAATTGCCTCAAATAGATTTGTAATTGAATTGAATGAGGAAAGGCCTGAGTCTGATTTGGTAACATTCTTGATGGATAACGGAAAAATAGTGAAAATTACTTGGACGTGGGGTATTGATTGAAAAAACGTGATGTTTATTTGGAATTAATCCACACGTTAATCGACGCAAGGTAACAAAAAACGGCCTAGATAATTTTTGGACCGCGTTGCTATTTTCCACCGTTATCTTTTTCTCGTGGAATCCAACCCGGCCACCCTGGCTACGACATGCTACGGAACTAAATCATGAAACTCCTTATACTACTTGCGCTCATGTTACAAACCACTGATCCCCACCCATCAGGCTGGCTTATTGCTCCAGGCGTTGGCGCAGAGGCATATTCAAATAGTGCAGGCATAACAATCAAAGTCACGGTGTCAAAAAAGATATTGTTTGTCGATTCGTTAAAACGCAAAAAAAGGCCAAACAGCATGTATTTTTTTGGATTATGCGAGTTAAAAGGCATTATTCAAGGCGGCGTAATTGCTTACGCACGATACAAGTTTGATCACCATTACTCCGGTGTCATTCACCAAGCATGGCGAATCAATGTCGAAAAGAGGAAGCTTGATGCAATCACAACGAAGGGACTTCGTTGTATTAACGAGAGTTATCCAGGCAACGGAGATTGACTCTATGAACTTTGAGCGTGTCAATCAGCATTTCTCACGAGCCGAAGCGCCTCACAGCGTCCCTGCAAAACGGCGGGAAGGCGATGAACTTGATGCAGTCAGGGCTAACGAGCGGGCAAACGTTGGCGAAAATTGCGGCACATGCTGGGGCTGGCGGCACTTTGAATGTGCTGCAGGGTGGCAAGTTTGGGCATGGTTTTGTGGCAGCGGGGTTCACGGAGGCGTTGAGTCCGGCGGTTGGGCAGTTTGCTGATCGCAATGACTTCGGAACCATTTTGGCGAAGACAGCCACTAGCGCTGCGATTGGTGGAACGGCAAGTGTGCTTTCGGGTGGGTCGTTTGCTAATGGGGCGACGACTGGGGCTTTTCAGCAGTTGTTTAATTCGACAATTCATGATGCGGTTGATTGGATCGCTGAGCAAATATCTGACTCGGCCACTAAATTTGGACAGAACGTGTTGAATACGTTCGGCGGCGATGCGGAACACTCACATGTCGTCGACACATGGGCTTGCAATGATCAAATACAGACGGGCTGCACGGAAGCTAATTTATTTGATGAAGGGCTTTTATATGGACCCGCTCCTACATTTAGAAGTAGTTTTGGCATGGTTCCGCGCTCAACTCCGGTAAAAAATGGTGAAGTGAGCTTTGCGTTTCCAGTAGGCGATGTAACAACATTTGTTTATCGAAACCAGTGGACTATTATCAATGTAACAAATTCAGAACATATGTTGGATCCCGGGACTATTACTAGATCAATATATCGGAGTGGGAGTGACCTTTATATAAGAACAGTGGGATGGGGTGCCGGATCAGCGCCCGCACTTAATAACGCAGGAGCGCCAGTTATTTGGCAGGGTGTCGATATGGCGTTGCTTTATAGAGTCCCACTTTGGCCAAGGAGGCGCTAATGAAAATTTTCTTTGTTAAAATACTGTTGTTGCTGTTGATCCTTCAGGTTTTTGGGTGTTCAAATGAAAAGGCTTCTATAAATATACAATTTCTCACTGAGAAAAAGTCTCAAGATGATATTGTTTTGTCCATCTATGAACTTCTCGAGAAGAGTGGGTATAAACTTGTGAGCACAACGCAGTCTTCTCCAGGCAGCACTCAGATTGTTGCCAAAGTAATTATTTGGAATAATGATGTAAATAGAGTGCTTGTAGTCACCGAAGAAAAATCAAGTCGAATTGACATAAATTTTTCTCCAATTTATAAAAATAAATTTGAAAAAAATAAATTATTATTTATTGATCTGCTAACAGGGTTTTGCCTAATTGGGAAGAGCGCCCTTGGTGAGGCTCCACAAGTTAATTCAATGAATACTGACCTAAATTTTAAATGTGAAAATTAGTTTGGAGAGAAATAGTGACCCGCAAAACGGCATTCCGCCCGCCGAAACCCTCAGCAATTACGACGCGCTCAGTCGCGGTTCTTCAGTCGAGCTTCCGGCGGAAAGTTACAACGGTCTGACCGTCAGCAGCGCCGAGTTCAACCGCATGCAGACCAAAACCTTCAACCCGCGTAATAATGATGCCACCATCGATAAGAACGGCCTTGCCGAAGCATCGAAAGCCACCGATGCGAACGCGTTTGCGGTCGATTACGGTTACGAGTCCTTTGGTAATTTGACCAGCGTCAAGCGCACCCCGAACGATGGCAGCAGTGCCGGTATTGAGCTCAGCACGAATTTAAGTTTTGACGTGTTGGGTAGGAAAATAACTATGTCAGATCCCGACAAAGGGACGCTGACCTACACCTACAACGCGCTCGGCGAACTACTCACACAAACCGACGCCAAAGGCCAAGCGCAAAGCCTCTTTTATGACGCGCTTGGGCGGCTAATCGAACGCCGCGAAACTCGCAAGCTAGCGAACGGATCATTTGCAGCCGAACCCACGGCAAAATGGACGTATGACGATGCCTTTCTGATCGACACCAGCCAAAAAGCCGTTGGCCTATTAATCAATGAAAACAATGGCCTAAGCGGCATCGGCCAGTTCACCCGTGGCTTTAGCTACGATCCATTTGGCCGCAGCGCCGCGCTGGCCACGGTGCTTGACAGCACCACCTACTTCCAACGCACCACCTATGACCAATACGGCCGCGTATTCCAGAGTTTCGATGCCAGCACCAATGCGGACAGCCCGGCAGGTCAGCTGCAAATCTATGCCAGCGATGGCTTCCCGATAGCCGTCAAAGAAGCCGCGAACGGCCTATTCGGGCAAATCTACAATGAAGTGCTGAGCCTGTCGCCGCGCATGCAAGTGCGGCACGAGCGCTATCACGACTCGAATAATTTAGTCAGCAATCGCACCTTTGAAGAGAACACTGGCCGCTTGGCCGCGATCACCACCGGCATCAATGGCAGCCTACAAAAATGGGATTTCCGCTGGGATAAAAACGGCAGTCTGAGTGAGCGCGCCGATACTGCATATTCCGGCCATGAGAAGCCACCATTCCGAAGCATGAGAAGCCAGCAAAAGTTAGCTGAACAGACTTGCTGAAGTGGTTTTC
>JANNYA010000187.1:0-6701 GCA_031409855.1 Rhodanobacteraceae bacterium
TTCGAACTCGGTGTTAGTGGTGCGCGCAGCGGCCGTGCTTAGCGTGCGCGCGGATGGTAGCTACAGCCAATTGGGCGAACGGATTGTGGGATATGAGTTGAGCACGGCCTTGAGCAGTGGCACCGAGCTTTGGTCGGCACCCGTGTTGGATTCAGTTTATCGGGGCGTCATGGCGCCTTAAGATCGAGCTAGACCCGCGTCCAAAAGATTCAAACCGGGATCGCAAACGCCCGCATCGGTTTCCTAAATCGTCGTATTGGCGAGTTTTCTAGCACGCCAAAATCGAGTGCAAACTCGCCTAGATTTAGGGCATAACTCTACTCGGCGGTGCCGTTATTAATCGCAGTTGCTTAAACCTTACTATCAAACACTCGGAGCCTTGCATGCCTTACACCAAGTTCAAAAAGCTCGCCGAAGAGACCGGCGCGAAGTTTGTCGATATGCGTTTTGCTGATTTACTGGGCAAAGATCATCATTTCACCTTTCCGCTGCACGCGATTGATGAGTCCACCTTTGAAGACGGCAAGATGTTTGATGGCAGCTCGATCGCCGGTTGGAAAGGCATCAATGAATCCGATATGGCGCTGCTGCCTGAGGCCGCCAGCGCATTTTTAGACCCGTTTATGGAAGAACCCACGCTCGTAGTGCGCTGCGACGTGCTGGAACCCTCGACGATGCAATCGTATTCACGCTGCCCGCGCGGCGTGGCAAAACGCGCTGAGCTGTATCTAAAAGCCTCTGGTACCGCGGATGTCGCTTACTTCGGGCCAGAGCCGGAATTTTTCGTGTTTGATTCGGTGCAATCAGAAGTATCGATGAAAGGCTCGTTCTACGAAATTGATTCGCGTGAAGCGGCTTGGAATTCTGGCAAAGCCTACAAAGAAGAAGGTGGCAATACCGGCCAACGGCCAAACGTCAAAGGCGGCTATTTCCCCGTGCCACCAGTCGATTCGCTGCAAGATTTGCGCTCGGCGATGTGCTTGGCGCTGGACGAATTGGGCATTGAAGTCGAAGTGCATCACCATGAAGTCGCAACCGCCGGCCAGTGCGAAATTGGCACCAAATTTAATACGCTGGTGCGCAAGGCCGATGAGCTATTAATGCTGAAGTACGTGGTGCGCAATGTCGCGCATCAACACGGCATGACCGCAACCTTTATGCCTAAGCCTATCGTTGGCGATAACGGTTCGGGCATGCACGTGCACCAATCGCTGGCGAAAGGCGGCAAAAATTTGTTCGCGGGTGAAGGCTACGGCGGCTTGAGCAAAACCGCGCTGTACTACATCGGCGGCATCTTCAAGCATGCGCGTGCGATCAACGCATTCGCCAATTCCACCACCAACAGCTACAAGCGGTTGGTGCCGGGTTTTGAAGCGCCAGTCATGTTGGCGTATTCAGCGCGTAACCGTTCCGCCAGCTGCCGTATTCCCTGGGTGCCAAATCAAAAAGCGCGCCGTATTGAAGTGCGCTTCCCGGATCCAGTGCAAACCGGCTATCTGACCTTTGCCGCGCTAATGATGGCGGGCTTAGACGGGATCAAAAACAAGATCGATCCAGGCGCACCAATGGATAAAGATTTGTACGATTTGCCGCCAGAAGAAGAAAAGAATATCCCGACCGTTTGCCACAGCTTGGATATGGCTTTGGAAGCGCTGGACAAAGATCGTGAGTTCTTAAAAGCCGGCGGCGTATTCACCGATGATTTAATCGACGGCTACATCGCGCTGAAAATGAAAGAAGTTACCGCACTGCGTATGCACACGCACCCGATTGAAATCCGAGATTTCTACGCGGTTTGATTTGATTTAAATTAAAGGGTTTGTCCTAGACGCCAGCGATGTGAATCGCTGGCGTTTTTAATGGGTGTCGCGCACAACTATGGCTATTACCGAATGGCAACCTTCGTTAACGCTGAAACCCTGGTTCTGACCTCGTCATAAATCCCCGTCACTCCTGGCATGGAGTAAGTCACAGCAATGGCAAATGGCACGTCGTCAAGTATTGGCTCTCCCTGATCAGGCTCCCTCTGAATGCGCAGACTAACTACCTGATCAGCACCCACCGCGATGGCGCGTGATCCCGCCCAGCGTTGTGAAAATACGGTGCCTTTCTTCGCTTGATTTTGGTCAGGTTGACAGCTGGATGATTTCAGTTGCAACGCGTCTAGATTTTCTTCTGGATTCAACGTCAATCGCACTATTCGATAACTTTGACGGTAACCCTCCGCCCGTTCCCATCTAGCAAGCCAAACCACGTTTCTCAGAGCATAGGATTTTCGCTATGGAGAACGACGCGATGTCGAAGCGTAATTGGTCAGATATTTTACAGGCACAACGCGACAGTGGGCTGAGCATCGAGGCGTTTTGCCGAGTCAAGAGTCTGGCGCGCTCTAATTTTTATACGGCGCGCGCTCGGGCGCAAAAGTCAGCGTCTGCGTCTGAGCCAAACAAGCAGGCAGCGCCGTCGGGTTTGTTGCCTATTCGTGTGCGGAAGGGTGACTTGCCGATCACGATGGCAACGCCAGAGGAGATTGTCGTCACCGTCCTTTTAGAGGCGCGATCCTTACAGTTGCGAGGCAGCGCCGCCGATCTTGCCCAGCTGTTGCGTTGCTTATGAACCTACCGATTCAATGGTTTTGGGTGCTCGCCGCGGTCGACGGCCGCATGGGGTTAGCGCATTTGCTGGCGCTGCTGCTGGGTCTAGGTCGTGATGCACGCGATGGCGCGGGTTATGTGTTTTGCAATCGCGCCGGGAATCGGCTGCGGATACTGGTCGTGGATGCCAGCGGCGTATGGCTGTGTCACCGACGCTTGCATCGTGGCTCCTTTGTGCGGCCAAAGCCTGGCGAGTGCGTGATGCGCTTGACGCCAGACCAGATGCGCTGGCTCTGTATCGGGGTTGATTGGCAACGCTTGAGCGCCACGGATGTGCCGATGTTGCTGTGAAGAATTCAGTAGATATAAAACCACTTTATTGTGAGCTAGCTAATCAGTTATACTTCAGCCAAGTAGACCTCTGCAAGGCATGCGGTGATTGATTTACAAGCCCTGGTGGACCAGCAAGCGGCCATCATCAAAGCGCAAGCAGCTCAGATTGAGAAGCTGACATTCGAACTGGCGACGCTCAAAAAGCGACTGTTCGGCCGCTCCAGCGAAGCGGCGGACAAGCTGGGTGTGCAAGGTCAACTGTTCGCGCCGCCAGAGACTATTGAAGTCGAGCCATCGCCTGCGCCCACACTTCCACGCACGCCCAAGTCGCAAGACAACGCCAAGCAACAGCCTAAGCGCGAGATCTTGCCGCCCGGCTTGCCGCGCGAAGAGAAGCTGCTGGATTTGCCCGAAGCCAGCAAAGCGTGCCTAGTCAAAATTGGGGAGGATACAAGCGAACGCCTCGCCTATCGCCCCGGCCAGCATTACGTGCTGCGCACCGTTCGGCCACGCTATGTCGATCCTAAAAACCCGGACGCGGGCGTGCAACAAATGCCTGCGCCAGCGAACGTGATTCCAGGCGGCGTACTGGACAAGAGCGTGATCGCCGATGTCGCGATCAGTAAGTTTGCCGATCACATGCCGCTGTCCCGTCAGATTGATCGCTTTGGCCGTTTGAACGTGCATCTGTCGCTCTCGACGGTGTCAGAAAACTTGCTCACCGTTGCCAACGTGTGGCTCAAACCCCTGGTCGATGCGTTGTGGCAGGTCTTGAAGCAGCGCACCAGCTTGCACGTGGATGAAACCGTGCTGCCGAGTTTGCCCGAACGCGGCAGCGATGACCGGCGCACCCAAAAAACGCGGTTGTGGACTTATCTCAACGACACCGGCCCACCGATTATTTTGTTCCACTACACCGACACCAAAGCCGGTGCGCATGTGGAGCAGATGTTGGCGAATTGGTCAGCCTCTGACCGCGTGTGCTATTTGCACGCGGATGCCGCGAGCAACTACGAGGCACTGTATCGCCATCAGCCCAGCATCATGCCGGTCAATTGTTGGGCGCATGCGCGCAGAAAGTTCTATGCCATTGCCGGGGAAAGTCCCACCCGCATCTTTGCGCACGACGCGGTCGAACAGATTGATGTGCTGTTCGCCTACGAACGCGCGTGGAAGGACCTCAGTGATGCCGAACGGCAAATCAAGCGCCACGCTGAGGCGATCCCGCAGCTCGAGCGCATCAAGGCAATGCTGGATCACAAGCTGATCGGCTTAAGCCCGAATAGCAGCACGGCAAAAGCGATTCACTACCTGCTCAAGCGCTGGAATAACTTCACGCGCTATACCGCGCGCGGTGATTTGCAGATGAGCAACAACGCCGCAGAACGCGCGCTACGCAAAGCCGCGCTGGGTCGAAAGAACTTTTTGTTCGTCGGCAATACGCGCGGCGGTGAAGCAGCGGCGATTTACTACAGTTTGATTGAGACGGCGAAAGCGAATCAAATCGAGCCGAGTCAATGGTTGCTCAACGCGATGCGGGAATTACCGAAACGCAAAGGCTCTAGCTTCAATGATGTGAAAGATCTGTTGCCCATCAAGGGGGCGAAACTACTGTAGCCCCGACAACTTATGGTTGTCTGTATGGGGGTGGGCGGAGGGTTACCTTTGACGCCCAGGCGCTACAGGAGCGAACCAAGCTAAAGTTGCGTGTAATGAGTGAGGGATGGCCCTGGCGTTGACGCAACTTGGAATCGGCACATGCACAGTTACGGCTTTGTTTGGGGGCAAATACCCGGTGGCCCAAAAAGTCGCACGATCGCCCGCACATGCAATTGCCAACTCTGGTTCGCCCACGCCATAGCCTAAAAAGCGTCGAATATTATTTTTTTGGGCGACATGTTGCCTGTTATTGTCGGGCCCAAGCACATGCTTTATTTGGCTAGCAGTGGCTTCTGGCCAGCTTGCTGTATGCACTATCAGCGCTTTGAGCAGAGTTGCCCGATCAATATGTGCCAAATTTAAAAAGCTGTCACCATAAGCGCTTTCCAAGGCATCGTGAATCCGATGGCAGGTTCGTGATGCTAACGCGGCAGCGGCACTGGATCCGCCCGTGAAATGCTCGGAATTTTCCCGCCCCGCAGATGCCGGTGGCGCTGCAACTTTAAGCCCATGAAACCTCGTAGCATTTGCGGGCTTTACGGACAATCGTTGCCCGCCTGCAACAAAAGATAAATGCTCGCGACTTCCAGGCATCAGTAAATCGGGTTTCACACTGTTAGCAAAACCGGGGCCAAGTGCACTCGATGGATTGCAAATCACTAGATTCGAGTAGGGATCAATATTTCGCGCGTTGCGCCGGTCATTAGCGCTCACAGCATCAATATTGGCTGCACCAATGGTCAGTCCGTTGATTGCTTCTGCGGGCGAGAGTAAGCGTCTCTCCGCCATTAAAGCGCCTATGGAGGATATTGTGGCGCGACTTTTCTCCTCGCAGTTGGCGTCCTCAAAATCACTGTGCTTAGAGTACCGTTGCACTTCGAACGAGCGCACGTGATTGCCTGCGCTGACAATGAAAAGAATTCCAAACTGGTATGCCAAACGATCTAGAAGTCGAGCCCACGCTGACATCTGACCATGAAAGACCCGTCGGCTATTGCCCAATGAAAGATTGACTATCAGCACACCCGGCGCCGTTGGATCCACTCCGCCACGTAGTCTATGCACCGCTTGATAAAGCATGTCCACAATCAGCTGATCGACAGGAAACTCTTCGTGCTTTCCAAGAACGGGAACTACATGAATTTTGCGTGGTAACGACGTTTCAAGGCGATTTCGATCCCCATGAACAATGAGCGATGCCATCGCGGTGCCGTGTATGCGATCAGCCAACAACGCAGAAGATTCCAGATCAAACTGGTCGTCCACGATCAACGCGCCAGCCAACAATGAATGCTGTGCCACTGGTACACCGTCAATGAGTGCCAAAATTGGGCTGCCATTCGCTACCGAATTGTCACTGCGCGCTGGTTCAATATCACTTGTGACTAGCTTACTCGCCACGCTTTGGGGTCGAATATGCATCACCAAATCGTACCCCGCGATACTGGCCGGTGAGAGCGCAAGAATTCCGTCAGCCTCGGTACGATCAACTTCGACCAACAAAGCGTGATATCCAATTGCTTTAATGCGAGATTGCGTTACAACTGTCCCATCTTTGCGGTTCAACGCAGCCACAAAGTCTGATTGCAGTTTCGACGCAATGACATCATCCGCTCGAAATACCAACTCAACCTCTAGCCGAATCTTTGCACCATTCGCCTCTGCTAATTGCTGTTGAATGTATTCGCGATCTGCCGCGTGCACTCTATCCTGCGGGCCCCAAACGCGCAGTTCTCTCAAAGTATTAAATACATCACGCCATGCCGTGTAGCCAGCGTCCATAGGTGCCCCGCTCTGCCAACGTTGCCAAAGTGACAACATTTCTTTGAGCGCTCGAGCGTCCGGCACAACCAAAAACATGATCGGATTCTTATCTTCCTCATCTGCATCTAACGCTTCTTCATCAATAAGCTCCATTCCCGGAACTTTTCGAAGCGCACTGGCAAAATTTTGCACCGATGCCCTTAAAACAAACCCCCATCTGACAAACTACTTGTCACCTAAGATAACATTCATAGGTCGACAAGGAAAATAGCATGAAAAAGCAAGCAAAATATAGTCAAGAACGGCGCGACCAAGCATTACAGCGCGTCGCGTTGCGCAGCGATAGTCAAA
>JANNYA010000188.1:0-25279 GCA_031409855.1 Rhodanobacteraceae bacterium
CAGCTTTAGCCAGCGCAAAAGCTGCGCTTGGATCCTCAACATACTGTTGCCGTGAAATTTGCAGCTGGATCGCATCCAAGACGATGCCGGCAAGATCTTTTTTATTGCTTGCTGTTGGGCTAGCCGCACGAAATAAATCGATCAAAAAAGCATTGAGGTTTTGCGCTTTATCGCGCTCCTTAGTGGCTAAGTCACGCGCCAAAAATGCTTGTTCACGCGCCAGCGTCAGCGCCGAATCACGCAATACAAGTTGCAGCATCAGCGCCAACAGAGCAAGTAAAGCAAAACCCGCAAGGCTTGAGGGTAACCAATGGCGAAAGAGAAATTTGCGGGTTTGATACCACTTACTTTGCCCAACGGCCAAAACCGGCCGACCTTCAAGATACGCGCGCAAATCACGCGCAAACTCGACCGCCGAAGCATAGCGCTCCGCCGGATTTTTGCGTAAGGCATACATCACAATACGATCCAGTTCACCCGCCAGGCTACGCTGAAGTTGGGATAGTCGATCAAGCGAACAAAGTTGCGCATGCGCAGCGATGGCTACCCGGCTTGGCCACTCCGGCGCACGGTGCAAAACCAGCTCTTGAATTTTGGCTGGCGCTAGTCCGAGTAAATCGTACGCGGGAATGCCTGCCAACAACTCATACAACATCAGCCCGATCTGATAGATATCGGTGGCAACTGTGGTGCGCTCACCGGTGAATTGCTCCGGCGCCACTGAGCCCACGGAAAAAAATCGCTGCGCTGTTGCTGTTTGCTGGACATCGCCCATGCGTTTAGCGATGCCAAAATCAAGCAATTTTGGCACGCCTTCGCGCGTCACCATCACATTGCTAGGTTTCAAATCGCGGTGCACAACCAGGTGTTGGTGCGCATGCCCAACGGCCTCTAGCACCTTAATAACCAGCTCAATACGAGCGCGCACGGGTAGTTTATGTTGCTGACACCAGTCCGCCAAATTGATGCCATCAACGTACTCCATCGCGATCCAGGGCAGCTCGCCCTCACCGTGATTCGCATCAATCATCCGCGCAATAAACGGGTGATTCATCTCAGCAATCATTTTCTGTTCAAGCTGGAAGCGCAGGCGCGCATCCTGGTTGCCAATATCAAAACGCAATATCTTTAACGCCACCTGTTGCGTCGCGGCACCTGCGCTGCGCTCGGCCAACCAGACTTCGCCCATGCCACCGCGGCCAAGCGGGCGCAACAGTTGAAAACCGCCGACAGACTTCGGCGCGGCTGCGGTCAGTTCGGTGGCAATGCTGCGCAGCGCGGCAATACTGGGTTCGGCCAGCACCGAAGATTTTTCTGCCGCCAGCAAGCGTTCCAACGCCCGCGCAATGACCGCATCGCGATTGGCAAGCTCGCTCAAAAATTCACCGCGCTGCGCGGTGTTCAAATCTGCAGCTTGATCAAAAAGCGCGATTAAATTCACATCAGCGCCGCATATGTTCGGACAAAAACGCACGGGAAAATCGCCATATCCGATTTGCCGTGGCGATCGACACGCCGAGCTGAACCGCACTTTGTGCGACGTCGTAACCCAGAAAATAGCGCAATTCGACCAATCTGGCGTAACTTGGCTCCTGCAATTCGAGCGCGACCAGGGCGGTATCAAGTGCGATCCAATCCATTTCGGCACTTTCATCGTCTTCAGCAGCCATATCCTCGAAGTGCGTAAAACGCATCTCGCCACCCCGCTTCAAACGCCCGCGTTCGCGAATGTGGTCAACAATCACACTGCGCAGCGTATGCGCCATAAAGCCCATGAAGTGCTGTTTGCTTTCAACGTGATGTGTGCCACCGGAACGCAGTTTAATGAACGCCTCATTCGCAAGTTCAGTCGCCTGCAAAGTAATGTTGCCGCTGCCGCGTAGCTGCTCCTGCGCTAACGCCCGCAAAATTGGGTAAATTGTTTGCATTAGTTCGGGCTCAACTGATAGATCGCCCGCGTTCCACCGGGCGATTGACTGGGTCAATCCTTGCACTTGAGGTGGTTGCACGCCTAACTCCTACCGATTCCCGCTGTCATTCTAATGCCCTGCGGGAAGGAGTGGGCGAAAAATCACGTCACAAAACTATACTTTTTTCACCGGCATTTCCAACCGTGTCGCGCTGACTGCGGTATGGTTCGCGCATGACGAATGACGCGCAAAACACGTTTAGCTTGGGTGCCTTGCTGAGGCAAAACGACGGTGCCGCCGATTCGGCGGCTAATTTAATGCTTTGGCTAGCCTTTTTGCGCGCGCCAGGGCTAAGCGCGGCGAAGCGTCGCGCGATGTTTGACACCCTTGGCAGCATTGAAGCCGTTATCAACATCACCTCCCAGCAAGCGATGGCGTTACGGGTATCGGCAGAATCCATGACCGCGCTGAAACGCCCCGCCGGGCGCATGCTTGAGCAAGATCTAGCTTGGCTTAGTTCGGGGCAGCGCTGCTTAATCGGGATTGGCGACCCACGCTACCCAGCGTTACTGGCGCGCGCGCCAGATGCGCCGGTCGCACTTTTTGTCGAAGGCAGCATCGAACGCTTGGCACTACCCACCATTGCGATTGTCGGTAGCCGTGGTGCCACCAAGCAAGGCAGCGACTTTGCCGCAGCACTCGCGAGCGCCTTTAGTGCTGCGGGTTTAACCGTCGTAAGCGGTTTAGCGATAGGGATCGACACGAGCGCACATTTGGGCGCACTCGTTGGCCCGGGCAGCACCGCGGCGGTATTAGCCACCGGCTTGGATCGCATGTATCCGAAGCAAAATTTAGCCCTGAGCGAACGTATTATTGCCGAAGGTGGGACATTACTTTCGGAAATGCCGCTGGGCACCGCGCCTTTACCTGCCTTATTCCCGCAGCGTAACCGCATTATTTCCGGCCTGAGCTTAGGTGTAGTCGTCGTCGAGGCCAGCGTGCAGTCGGGTTCTTTAGTCACTGCGCGCTTTGCTGGTGAACAGGGGCGTGAGGTGTTTGCGGTGCCGGGCTCGATCCACAACCCGATGGCGCGCGGTTGTCACCAACTCATTCGTCAGGGGGCAAAGCTGGTTGAGTCCGCAGCTGATGTATTGAGTGAACTAGCACCAATGATTCAAGGCGACTTGACTGCCCTCAACGCGCTACTTTCCGCCGACGGCGCGATCGCTACAAAAAGTACACCCCGCACAAGGCTGGCAGTGAAGCCTGCAATAATTAGCGCGCCTATCGAGCCGGAAGCGCAAAGATTTCTCGACCAAATGGGCTATGACCCCGTCAATATTGACCGCCTAGTGGATTTGACCGGGCTGAACATCGCGCAACTTTCGGGGCTATTGCTGGGCCTTGAGTTAGACGGCTTAGTCGACAAGCTCAGCGGCGCACGCTACCAGCGGCGGGTTTAACTATTGCGCCATTGCAGCAAAGCTCGGCAAAGCGTGCGCGCATGCGGTTAATCCGCCGCTTGCTAACCTTGGTGCCTCGTTCAGAGCCTGAATTTAATTGACTTAATAGTGCGCAAACCGATCACTGACTTCCAATTTGTGTTGCTGCTGGGTGCATTAAGCATGATCGGGCCGTTCGCAATTGACACGCTGTTTCCAGCATTTCCGGTCGCAGGTAAAGCGCTCGGCGTATCGCAGGCGATGATGCAGCAGACGATTTCAAGCTATTTGTTTGCGTTTGCTGTAGGCAGCTTACTGCACGGGCCACTCTCTGATAGTTTTGGTCGTAGGCCGGTCGTGGTGATCTGTATTGTAGGCTTCGTACTTGGGTCCTTTGGCTGCTGGTTTGCGACTGATTTTTCAACGCTGCTTTGCTTTCGCGCGGTGCAGGGTTTTTGTGCGGCGGGCGGCACCGTCATCTCGCGCGCCCTGGTGCGTGATCGCTTCGATGGCGCGCGCGCGCAACAAGCGACCAGTCAAATTACCCTGGTGTTTCTGCTTGGCCCGGCCATTGCGCCGCTGATCGGCGGGCTGATTTTGCAATTTGCGGGGGCGACTCAGTGGCGGCTCATTTTTGCTTTCATCACACTTTATAGCGTCGTGGTTGCCATCGCGCTATTGCTTAAACTGGGTGAAAGCCACCCTAAAGCAAACCGGCTTGAATTTTCCGCGCCGGCACTGCTGCACAGTTATCTCACTATTTTTCGATCACAAGCCGCAGTTTGGCTAATTTTAGCCGCCGCATTCAATTTCAGCGGCCTTTTTCTGATTATTTCGAGCGCGCCGGGCATTGTTTTTGGCCTGTGGCAGCTTGGCACGCTCGATTTGTGGAAGCTGTTCGTGTTCGCCATGGGCGGCATTTTGCTCGGCAGCCAACTCTCTGGCTATGTCGCCACGCGCTGGTCACATGCTCGCACTATCGGCGTTGGCTATTCGGTGATGACATGCGCCTGCGTCGCGCACATTGCCTATGGCGCGGTCGTTACCCAACCTAGCTGGCCGCTCGCCGCAGTACCAATGTTGCTTTACGCGGCGGGCTCAAGCTTGGCCTACCCAAGCCTAACGGTGTTGCTTATGGACCGTTTTCCCGAACGCCGGGGTGCCGCCGCTAGCTTGCAAACCTTTATCAGTTTAGGCTTTAACGGTTTAGTGGCAGGCACGGTATCGCCCTTGGTCGCAGGCACCACGCTCAAACTGGCGGGCGCGCAGGGCCTGATCATGTTGGCTGGACTGCTGACTTACGCACTATTCGTGCTGAGTCAAAAGCGTTTACAGCACAGCGTTGATGAAACTATGGAAGTCGGTTAGCAGCTGCGCGTATTCAAAAATAGCCTAAAAAAGACTCCATCCAGACTACACAAACATCGGCCTAGCAGCGCACACTATCCACTTAACGAGCTAACGGAGCCGCTTATGCAAACAGTCAAACAAATGCTTGAAGGTAAAGGCAGCGAAGTCCACGGCGTAACGCCCGAGGACACCGTACTGACCGCAATCAAGCGCATGGCGGAACTGGGCGTTGGTGCCCTGGTGGTGTTGGAAAACAACAAACTAGTCGGCATCGTCAGCGAGCGCGACTACGCCCGCAAAATTGTACTGGCTGGCAAGTCCTCCAAAGAAACACCGGTGCGCGAAATCATGTCCAGCCCAGTGCTTACGACGACACTCGAAGGCCGCGCCAATGCCTGCATGCGGCTAATGACCGACCGGCGCATCCGCCATTTGCCAATCGTCGATGGCGACAAGGTCATCGGCATGCTGTCCATTGGGGACTTACTGAAAGTGGTGATTTCCGAACAGCAAAAAGTGATTGAGCAACTGAATAGCTATATCAATAGCTAAAGCTTTTATTTTGAACTTGTTTGCCGTGTTGCCAGTACGGCAAGACTTATCAAAATGCCCAGCAATGCGGGATGTTTCTTTCACGCGTTCGGAAAAAATCGGCAATTTGCAGCGCGTTTCCAAAACTCTGTTCGCAGTTATTTTGTCAGTATTTTTGTGCGAGCTACTGCACGCGCGCACGCTACAGCGGGGCAACGGCCCAGAGCCGGATTCGCTGGATCCACAGCGCGGGCAATCGCTGTCGGCACAGAATATTCTGCGTGATATTTTCGAGGGGCTTACCCGCGAAGACGCGTACGGCGCGATCATTCCAGGCATTGCCGAACGCTGGGAAAGCAGTAGCGATGGCCTAGTTTGGACATTTTACTTACGCAGCAGTGCGAAATTTAGCGATGGCGCTAGCATTAGCGCAAACGACTTTGTCGCCAGCTTTGCCCGGGCATTAGATCCCAAAACCGCCGCACCGTACGCGACGCAACTGCTGGTGCTGCAGGGTGCAAGGGCGCGATTGCAGGGCGGCACCACGGCGCTGGGTGCGCGCGCAGTCAACGCGCAGGTGCTGGAGTTAACGCTCAATCAAATCACACCGAATTTGCTGGCAAGGCTAAGCCTGCCCGTGGCCGCAGCCGTGCCCACCGCCACTATTGCGCGTTTTGGCGCGCTTTGGACGCGCGCAGAAAACATTGTCAGCAGCGGTGCCTACAGCGTGCGCACTTGGCGCCCACTCGCGACTATTGAACTCATAAAAAACCCACACTATTACGAGTCCGACTCGGTGGCAATTTCGCAGGTGCGCTATCACGTGACTGAGGACGCCAGCGAAGAAGCGCGCCGCTTCGATGCCGGTGAGTTGGATTTAACCGAAACCATTCCCCCGGGCCGCTTGCAGCAGCTGCGTGCACGTTTTGGTAGCAAGTTGCGGGTCGCACCCTCGCTTGGCAGCTTTTTCCTGGGCCTCAATTTGACTGGGCCGCCACTGAAAGACAATTTAGCGCTGCGCCAAGCACTCAGTTTGGCGATTGATCGCACCCGCATTGTTGAGATCGTGACTGGCACCGGCGAAGAACCAGCCTATGCGCTACTGCCACGGATACTGAGCGGTGCCGCGAAACCAGTGCACACGCCGCGCACAGTCAATGAAGCAAGGGCGCAGGCGCTCTACCAGCGTGCCGGTTATAGCCGAGATAGGCCATTAACCATCGAGCTACGCTACAACACTAGCCTCTTAAATCGACGCTTGATGCTGACTATTTCGGTCATGTGGGAACAAGTTTTAGGCGTGCAAACTGTGCTGCGCCAGGAGGAAATGAAGGTGCTGGTGCAAAATCGCCGAGCAAAACGAATCACCCAAGCGTTTCGCGGTGGCTGGAATGCCGATTTGGCCGACCCGCTCGATTTCCTAGATATTTTTGCGCCGGACTCGACGCTTAACACCACCGGCTTTCAAAGCCAGAAATACACGGCGCTTTTAGAAACGCTGCGGCGCACCACCGACCCAGTTGCGGCACAGCGCTTGGCGCTGGCGGCCGAAGCCGAACTGATGGCGGCGCAGCCCATTATTCCACTGTTTTATTACACCTCAAAACACCTAGTTAGCCCTGAAATCGCCGGCTTTGTGGAAAATTCGCTGGATCACCATCCCAGTCGTTTATTGCGCTGGACGCAACCGTGAACATGCTCACGCTGGTGCTGAAAAAGCTGCTCGGCGGCGTGTTTGTGTTGCTCGCACTCGTCGCTATTTGTTTGGCGCTATTGCGCTCGGTTCCCGGCGGCCCGTTCGACAATGAGCGCATTGCGAGTGTTGAGGTGCAGGCGGCAATGGCCGCGCGTTACGGTACGGATGCCAGCTATACCAGCCAACTGCGCCGCTATTTATCCGGCATGATCAAGGGCGATTTTGGCCCATCATTTCAGTACGCGGATTTTAACGTGGCTGAGCTTTTACGCGCGGCGCTACCGATTACCTTGAGCTTGGGCGCGCTGGGCCTGTCTTTTGCGTGGTTAAGCGCGTTGCCTGTCGCGCTTTTCGCCGCCAATCATCCAGGCGGGCGGGCTGATATCGCGGTGCGGGCTTTAAGCACCGGACTACTCTCCACCCCGAAATTTGTTACCGCGCCTTTATTGGCGCTGCTATTCGCCTCCACCCTGCATTGGCTGCCCAGCGCTGGCTTAGGTGAGCCGATGTGGAAGTATTTGTTATTGCCAGCGCTGGCATTGGCATTGACGCAGTTCGGCATGGCAGTTCGGGTTTTGCGTGGTGCCTTGCTAGATGCCGCCGATTCCGATGCCCTGAAAGCAGCACGCGCACGCGGTTTTAGCGCGGTGCGTCTACAAACTCGGCACTTATTGCCGATCGCACTTCCAACTGCGCTGGCGTTTTTGCTGCCGAGCGCTGTGGCGGTTTTAACCGGCTCTGCGGTCGTGGAGCAAGTTTATGCATTGCCGGGCTTGGGCCGCGCGTTGGTGAGTTCAGCCTTTAATCGAGACTACACCCTGCTGCTGGGCGTCGTCGTTAGCTGCGGCATTATCGTGCTGGTGATTGGCTGGCTTGTTGAGATCGCGCTGCTCGCACTTGATCCACGGCGGCGCTAACGTGGCACAGACAAAATGCGGCGTGGCACAGACAAAATGCGGCGTGGCCCAAACAAAATGCGAATAAGATGCCCCACCCTACTGATTCTGCTTGGCTGCCTTACCTTAATGAGCTGCTCAACCCCTAATCCCAAGCCTGAACCCTATAAAAGCCCGCTGGCAAGTTGGCAGGCGTCAGATAATTTTGAGCCGCGCAAACCGCAGCTGATCATTATTCACCACACGAATATGAGTTCGCTCGCCGAGGCGCTGCAGACTTTGCAAACCAGCAATCCGCTCGGGCGGGTCAGTGCACACTATTTAATTGGGCGCAGCGGTGAGATTTTGCAGCTGGTCGCTGACGACCAACGCGCCTGGCACGCGGGCATTGCGCGCTGGGGTGGAAGTACGGATCTTAACTCCGCCTCGATTGGCATCGAGTTAGACAACGACGGCAGCACGCCTTTTACTGACGTGCAAATTGCCGCACTCATAAGTCTATTGAAAGATTTGACCACCCGCCTTGCGATTGAACCACGCCAAGTTTGGGGCCATAGTGATATTGCGCCTGCACGCAAAGATGACCCCAACAAGTATTTCCCGTGGGTTGAACTTGCCGAGGCGGGCTTTGGCTTATGGCCGAAAAATCCCGACACGCGCTTGCCCGAACACTTCGACCCGTGGCTAGCCTTGGCCCTGATTGGTTACGACTTGAGCGACAAACCCGCCGCTGTGGTGGCCTTCCACCGGCATTATTTTGGTGATGAATCCAGTGATTTACGGCCGGAGGACTTGCCCGTGCTGGCGGATTTGGTGCGGCAGCTGCTGCCACCGAAATAGGCGATGCACAATTTGACCGGCCACCCAGGTTGCGATTCAAGCTAATGTGGTGACGGTGCTCTAAGTTCGTCATTCCCGCGCGCTTTTGGCGGGAATCCATTGGGCTGCTTCGCATAGCGACGCCGCAATTTGTTGCGCAAGATCTGACTGGATCCCCGACTAAAACATTCGGGGATGACGAACCACATCAGTTTGAATCGCACTCGTCCACCCTGTGATTTTGCAAACTTGCGATTTTGCAAACTGGTGATTTTGCAAAGATGTAAATCTGATAAACTGATTATCAGATTTGTTGAGCGCAGTGAATGAACACCATGATCGTCAACGCCACAGAATTCTCACGCGGCCTGTCGGAATTCTTGAACCAAGTCCAATATACCGGCCAAGTTCTTGACATTGAGCGTGGTAAGCGGGTTGTTGCCAGGGTATCGCCAGTGAATTGTTAGTCGGTGTGGAGCGGGCAAACACCATGCAGCGCAAGGCTTTTCGTGCTGCATTTGTAGAAAATTTGCTGGCACATATTCCAGTATTAGAGTTTTCGCTACCGGTAGCGCGCACCCACGCGCGCATGCTTGCCGCGCTGCCGAAAAACCTGACTGCCAGCGCGCATGACGCCTTGATCGCCGCGACTGCAATCCACCATGGCTACCACTTGCTTACCCGCAATATCAGCGATTTTAAAATTTTCGTCGGGCTCAAATTAGAGGCGTTTGAAGGCGATTGAAACAGGCGAAGACTGATTTAGTTCGACAACTGCTGCCCTAAGCGCCTAAACGCGCGTCCACACAGCGCGTATTCCGTGCATTTTGCTGCACTGCGGGATGTTTTATGCATACGTATTCATTAGCATCCGCGCCCAAGTCGGATTAGGCCAGTTTTTGATTTTATTTTACGAAGCCTTCACGCCACGAATGCATTGCCCACCCCCAGGACACCCCGAACAATGAGATCCATCAAGCCACTTATCGCCCTGTTTTTGCTGACCTTTCACGCGTGCGTTTTCGCAGCTTTTAGCAATGGCAGTAGCGCCCTGCTCAGCAACGAATTCATGACATCGAATCAATACCTGCAATCGAGCGATGGCCGCTTCCGCTTTTATCTGCAGAGCGATGGCAATTTGGTATTGCGTGTCGTCGTCAACAGTCAGGCACTTTGGTCCTCGGCAACTAATGGCCAGGGCGGTGTGCGTTTAAACATGCAGTCTGATGGCAACCTGGTGTTACGAAATTCCGCCGGTTCGTCGCTTTGGTCAACGGCTACCAACGGCCGTAATGTCAATCGAGCCAGCCTGCAAAGCGATGGCAACTTCGTGCTTTATACCTCGGCGAATGCCGCAGTGTGGGCCACCAATACGCCGCAACCGCCAAGCGACACCACGCGCCCGGTGATTACACTGACAGGCAGCGCGACGATGTCGGTCGTTCGAGGCAGCAGCTTCACCGATCCGGGCGCCACGGCTGCGGATAATGTGGATGGCAATATCAGCAGTCGTATTGTTAAGTCCGGCGCTGTGAATACGGCGGTTGTGGGTAGCTACACGCTGCGCTATGACGTGGCAGATAACGCTGGAAACAGCGCGATTACCGTGGCCAGAACAGTCGCCGTAACGACACCGGCTGACACTGTCAGGCCGGTGATTACACTGAGCGGCAGCGCGACGATGTCCATTGTCCAAGGCAGCAGCTTCACCGATCCCGGCGCCACGGCTGCGGATAATGTCGATGGCAATATCAGCAGTCGCATTGTTAAATCTGGCGCTGTGAATACGGCGGTTGTGGGTAGCTACACGCTGCGCTATGACGTGAGCGATAACGCGGGTAATGCCGCGATCAGTGTGAACCGAGCCGTTACCGTCACTGCAGGCAGCGTGACGCCGCCTGGCAATGGCGACAACGACGGTACCGCTACCAGCACCGGCCAATTCTCCGCGCCTAGTGCGGCGATTTACAGCCTCAATAGTGCCAAGCAGCGCGCTTTCCCACGTCCGGTGGACACCGGTTTTGGTGGTAACGGCCATGCTGAAACCTGGGATGGCCGGGTTTTTGTACGTACCCGCACGGCGGGCTGGTTTGCCAGTAGTTTTCGCCCACAACGCATCACGCTAAATAGTGATGGCTCGCCCAACTTTAGCAATGGTGCCTTTGGCAATAACAGCACGGCGCTTGAGCTAGCCAGCGCCGCGCCGGACATGCAGCACAACTGGATCGCGATTGTTCCTGACCCAGATTTCGCCGGTGAAAATCCTTTTCCGTCAAGCTCGACCGGAACCTTCTCAGCCACTGGCACACATCGAACCTACCGCGCGTTGGTTTATCACACCTCATTGCGCAACAACGATAACGATCAAATGGGCGTGCGCAAAGCCACTATCATTGTAAGTGCGGCCAATACCGGCGATGCGGAAGTCGTTAGCGCCCGTTTCACCACTGATTTCGCGCGTCTGCGCATTGCCAGTGGCGCCGATTTCCGCTGCATCGAACCCTCCGTCACCCACGATGGCCGACTCGTCATCTGCCAGGGCCACCCCGACAATGATGGCCGAATCGACAACTTGGTTTACAGCTGGAACGCCACAGCAGGCTCGACTGGCAACTGGCGTGCGCCAAAATCTATTGCTGATATGTACTACGATGATCGCAATACTTTAGTTGACGGCATGCCGCTGCGGGTGCGCTTCCCGATTGCCGAACGTCCGCTACGCGATGCGGCTGGCACCGCTTATGTGCGCGGCGATTTGGTCAAGGGTGCTTATCCTTGGGTAAGCCACGACGGCTCGGAGCTGTTTTTTCAAGCCTCACGCGAAGGCATGACCGCACGCCGCACCGCCACTACCGTCGTCGGGCGCTGGACCGGCTGGACGTTTCGCCATATCGATGGCCCAACCAATCGCAGTCGGCATCGCGATTCCAGATTATTCCTATCATCGCCAGGTGCTTTCACCACGATGTGGGCACCGTATAAAGACCTTGCGGATCTCAAGCTGCCCTACACCGTCTATGGTGCCAGCTACCCACTTTTTGGCTCCAATGCTGAGGACTATTCCGAGGTTGGCTTCGATGATTACCTGGATGGCAATTTTGTGATGGTTCTGGGCATGAACGAGCAAATGGATCGCATCGGCACTTACCTCAAAACCAACACAGCTGACACGTCTGGCAATTTCAACAACGCCACGCTCGTGGGTGCGCGCTTCCCGCTGGAATTCAATAACAGTGATATTTTGGTGGGACGCGTCGGCCAAGGCATACATTTTAATGCCGGTAATTACCTCAACGTCAGCAAAGCACGCGGCTGGGATAGTTTGCGCGATGGCTTCACAGTTGATTTTTTCATTAGAAAAAGCAGCGCGAGCGGCACGGTCAGGCTATTCACCCTGCAAAATGGCATCGAAATCACCCTGGCGGGCGGCAATACAGTGACCGGCGTGATCCAAGATGGCGCAGGTCTGCGTCGTCAGGTCAATGGCACTGCGATTGGCAACGAGCAGTGGACTCACATTGCCTTGAGCTACAACGCCTTCAATAAGAATTTGGCCCTTTGGGTCAACGGTGGGCGCGTCGATAGCATGACGGTCAGCGGCTTTGGCACGCTGCAAACATCTGGTGCGGTGCAAGTCGGCCCGATTAATTCCACCGCAACGATGATTCTGGACGAGGTGAAAGTCTCCAACGTCGCCCGCCAGGCACAGGAAATCGCGCACAATGCCTACAGCCGCAGCCACCGCGCGCCAAGTTCAGCCTTGCTCGCCACAATTCCGGCGCATTTATCGGCGTTGCGCAACCAAGCCAGTGCGGTTGATCGCTTTAGCAGCACCGCCGCAATCTTGGGCGATACGCTCTTTAACGACACCATGCTTTCCAAACAACGCACCACCTCGTGCGCCACTTGCCACCAAGCGAGCCGCGCCTTCACCGATGGCAAAGCCATTGCGCGCGGCAATGAGCCCACCGATGCCGGCGTGCGCAACACGCCGATGCTGTTCAATCGGTTGTTTTCCTCCTTCCAAGGCTGGAGCGGGCAAGCGACAACGCTAGATCGCCAGGCGCTGGTGCCTATTGCTGCGGCGCATGAGATGAATCTGCCGATTGCCGAAGCCGTGCAGCGCATCAGCGGCAATGCTGCTTATAACAGCGCGTTCCAAAGCGTCTATGGCCAAGCGCCGAATGCCGAAAATATTGCGGCGGCATTAGCCAGCTTCCAAGCCACCAAATTTGCGCCGCGCAACCGCGTCGATGACTACCGCGCCGGCAACCGCACAGTGCTTAATGCCTCCGAAGCGCGCGGTTTGCTGCTTTTTGAAGGCAAAGCCCGCTGCAGCGGCTGCCACGCTGGGCAGAACTACACCGATGAGAGCTTCCGCAATAATGGCCTAAGCCTCAACGCGGACATTGGCCGCGCCGATATGACCGGGCGTGACCGTGATTTCCGCCTGCAAAAAGTCCCTGGCCTGCGCGAATTGAAAAGCACCGCACCGTATTTGCACGATGGCAGAGTCACCACCTTGGCCCAGGTCATCGCGCTATACAATGCTGGCGGCTTAGGCGACCCAATGGCCGACACGGACATTCGTCCGCTAGAACTCAACAATCAAGAAATGCTGGATTTAGAGGCATTTTTGAACGCGCTATCATTGAACTGATCCTGCTAGCCACCACCCGCAAGTAAAAATGCCAGCAGTCAAAACTGCTGGCATTTTTCTATGTTTTATATCGGCTTTGCGGAAATTTTCGCGCTTCAATGCCGCAATCGCACTCGCAGGTTGATAACAATTAACCCGGCAAATCCAACTACTTCGCCAACAGCGCCGGGTGCACCAACTGCCCACCTTCAACATTGACGCCTTTCGCAAGCCCAGCATGACCACGCCAATCACCCGAGGCCAAGCGCTGCGTGTAAGGCAAGATCGCCGCCGAAATGGCTTGGCTGGAGGTTTGCGGCACCGCACCGGGCATATTGGTGACCGCGAAATGGATCACGCCGTGTTCGACATAGGTTGGATTTGCATACGTCGTTGGCCGCGCGGTTTCAATACAGCCGCCTTGGTCTATCGAAATATCTACCACGACACTGCCTGGCTGCATGGATTTGATCATTTCAGTCGTCACCACGCGCGGCGCACGGGCAGAGGGAATCAATACGGCGCCAATGACCAGATCCGCATCCCGCACTTCGCGCGCGACATAGCTTTCATGTGGATACAGCGCGGTGACGTTGTTGCCGATCGCCATCATTTTTTCCAAACGATCAATGCGCCGCTCAAACACCACCACGTTCGCACCCATCGCCGCCGCCAAGGAAGCCGAATTACCACCGGCTGCACCGGCACCTAACACCACCACTTTACCGCGGTCTGCCGAGGGTAAACCGCCCAGCAGCTTGCCCTTGCCACCATTGGGCTGATGCAACAAGGTTGTGCCCCACTGCACCGCAATGCGCCCGGCGATCACGCTCATCGGTGCCAACAGCGGCAGCGAACCATCGGCTTCTTCAACCGACTCAAAGGCGATACCGCACAGGCCAATTTCCAGCAGACGCTTGGTCAGCGCCGGTTCGGGCGCAAGGTGCAAATAGCAAAATAATAGGTGTTCCTTACGCAATAGTGCTAAGTCACCCGCAATCGGCTCTTTGACTTTAACGATCAGCTCACCTTTTTCGTAAAGCTCGGCGGCATCCTTAGCAATGATTACACCGACGGCGACGAAATCGCTGTCGGAAAAACCGCTTTTAATCCCTGCGGAGGATTCGACATACACTTCATGCCCGGCTTTGACTAAATCACCGCAAGCGGCGGGAACGAGGGCCACGCGGCCTTCCAGGGTCTTAGTTTCTTTAGGTACACCAATACGCATTTGTTTCCTCCCGAGTGAAATTGCACATTTTTGACAAATTAGGCCTGAATGTTTTGCTAGGGCAAAACAAGGTCTGGCAGGACCGAACTTGGGCGTGGATGATACGCAAACTCAAGGTGTAGGGTAGCGTTGTCCAGCGGGCAGGCTCGACATTCTTTTGCCACGCCTGAAAACTTTTTGTGCGGCAAGCGCGCCAACTTTCGGCATACTGCACAAAACGGCAACTAGGGAGCAGGCGCATGTGGTTTTATGTTGATAAAGATCGTCAGCAATGCGGGCCAGTTTCGGTGGACGAGCTTATACGTCTGCTCGGCACCGGGGCTGTCACCAAGCGCACCCACCTTTGGCAAGAAGGCCGCGCCGAATGGTCTAGGCTAGAAGAATTAGCGCCACAGCTCGGCATCAAGTTGGTTGCACCACCACCGACGCCTGCGGCGACCATGGTGATGCAGGCTGCAATTCCTCAGGCCGCCCCGGCAATGCCGATGCCACAGCAGCCACCCAGCGCGCCACCACAGCCCGCCTATGCGCCGCCACCCAATTTTGCGGCACCTAATTACCCGCCCAGCTCGCCCTCCCCCAACTTCCCCGCGCCGAACCACCCGCCGCCAAATCAACCACCACAAATAGCGCAGGGATATGGCCAGGCGGGGCCAGCGTATCCAAACGTGCAGCCACTGGGTGGTGGTGCATCGGCACGGAACGGTGCTTTTAAAAACTTTGCAATAGCCTTTTTTGGCATTTGTATGCTTGGATACTACGGCTTTAAATATTTCGGCCATTTCGTTCCCGCAATTAGCGACAGAATGGCCACCTCTGCGCTGGTGGACGCCGCCGACGACTTGGGGCCGGTGCGGTCTGAAATTGAGTCTGTCTATAGCGCTAAAAACACCTGCCCTGGCAAAGAACTGCCGATCAAGTCGGAAATTGAAAGTGATGTTTTCAAAGACTTTGTTTACGGCACTATTGGCGAGGAAAACTCTTGTGCGCTGCAGGTTGATATCCCAAAAGACTTTAAACTAAAACAAATTGCAGGCACCCGTATTCTGTATGTTTTGAGCGATGGTAAATGGGAATGCAATATGTCCGCAGATGCAAAACATTTGCCGTCCGGCTGCAACAAAATTGACGTCACCGAGGAATAACCATGTTGCTTGAGCGCTACCCTTACTATCTGGCAAACACTGCCGTATTCGCCAATACCGATCTAGAAGTCACGGATAAATACTCCGGTGCCGTGGCGACGCGCGTCGCACTCGCGGATGCCAAAGCGATTGACGCCGGTATTGCCGCTGCGGTGGCCGCCGAAATTCCGATGCGCCGCATGGCACCGTATGAACGCCGCGCAGTAATTGAACACTGTATCCGCCGTTTCAAAGAACGCTTTGAGGAAATGGCGGTGGCGCTGTGCATTGAAGCGGGCAAGCCGATCAAAGATGCACGCGGTGAAGTCAGCCGTTTGATTGACACCTTCGCCGTGGCCGCCGACGAATCGGTGCGCATTGGCGGCGAAGTGTTGAACCTTGAGATCGCACCGCGTGCGCGCGGCTATCGCGGCATGAGCAAACGCGTGCCGATTGGCGCGTGCAGCTTTATCTCACCGTTTAATTTTCCACTGAATTTAGCCGCACATAAAATTGCGCCAGCGTTAGCGATGGGCTGCCCGTTCGTGCTCAAACCCGCCAGCCGCACGCCGATAGGCGCGCTGATCATTGGCGAAATTATGGCGGAAACGAATTTGCCGAAAGGCGCGTTCTCCATTTTGCCTGCGCACCGCGATGGCGCGGATCTGTTCACGACCGATGATCGCTTGAAACTGTTGAGTTTCACCGGTTCCCCGGGCGTGGGTTGGGAACTAAAAGCCAAAGCTGGGCGCAAAAAAGTCGTGTTGGAACTGGGCGGCAACGCGGGTTGCGTGGTGGATGCGGATCAAGGCCCGTATTTAGACCACGTGGTCGAGCGTCTCGTATTTGGTGGCTACTACCAATCTGGGCAAAGCTGCATACACGTCCAGCGCATATATGTGCATCGCTCGATATATGAGCTGACTAAAACCAAACTCGTCGCAGCAGTAAAGGCACTGAAACTCGGCAACCCGCGCGATGAAGACACCTTTGTCGGCCCGATGATTACCGAAGGCGAAGCAAAACGTCTACATGGCTGGGTACTAGCAGCAATTTCTGCCGGTGGCACGTGCTTGGTCGGCGGTGATCGCACCGGTGCGATGCTGGCGCCAACGCTGATTGAAAACTGCCCGAAAGACAGCGATTTGTACCGCGAAGAAGCCTTTGGCCCAGCGGTGACGATTGAAGCGTTTGATGATTTTGAAGCGGTGCTGCATCAAGTCAATGACAGCAAATTCGGCCTGCAGGCCGGTATTTTTACCCGCGATATCTACAAAGCGCAATTGGCCTGGGACGAGTTAGAAGTCGGCGGCGTGATCATTGGCGATGTGCCGAGCTGGCGCGTGGACAACATGCCCTACGGCGGCGTAAAAGATTCCGGCATAGGCCGCGAGGGCGTCAAATACGCGATGGAAGACATGAGCGAAATTCGTTTGATGGTCATTAAGCAGGCTTGAGTCGATGACTTAACGCATGCGCTAACAAAAAACCCGCCTCAGTGCGGGTTTTTTGTCTAAATCAACAGCAAATTAAAGCTCAATGCTCAAACTGCTCTTCTTCGGTTGAACCCTTAAGCGCCGTGATGGAGCTATTCGCGCCCGCGATTACCTGGGTTACTTGATCGAAATAGCCGGTGCCGACTTCGCGCTGATGTTTGGTGGCGGTGTAGCCATCTTTTTCAGCGGCGAATTCAGCGGTTTGTAGCTCAACGTAGGCCGACATTTGACGTTCTTTGTAGCCTTTGGCCAGTTGGAACATCGAGAAATTCAGCGCGTGGAAGCCAGCTAAGGTGATGAACTGGAACTTGTAGCCCATTTTTGCCAGCTCGATTTGGAAGCTGGCAATGGTGGCGTCGTCTAAATACTTCTTCCAATTGAAGCTTGGGCTGCAGTTGTAGGCCAACATTTTGCCCGGGAACTTCGCGTGGATCGCATCGGCGAACTGCTTCGCGAACACCAAATCCGGCTGCCCAGTTTCGCACCAAATTAAATCCGCATACGGCGCGTAAGCCAAACCACGGCTAATCGCTTGTTCGGCGCCCATTTGCGTGTAGTAAAAACCTTCTGGTGTACGTTTGCCGGTCAAAAACGGCGCGTCATTCGGGTCAATATCATTGGTCAGCAAATCCGCAGCCAGCGCATCGGTACGCGCAACAATCACGGTTGCTACGCCCAAACAATCGGCAGCTAAGCGTGCGGCGATCAATTTTTGTACCGCTTCCGTGGTGCTGACCAGGACCTTACCGCCCATATGGCCGCATTTTTTCGCGCTGGCCAATTGATCTTCCCAATGCACGCCTGCAGCACCGGCTTCAATCATGTGCTTCATCAGCTCGAACGCATTGAGCACGCCGCCGAAGCCCGCTTCCGCGTCCGCCACAATCGGCACCAGCCAATCGCGCTGCGCACCGCCTTCAGCCTGTTCAATTTGATCCGCGCGCAGCAGCGCGTTATTAATGCGCTTGACCACGTTCGGCACCGAATCGACCGGATAAAGCGACTGATCGGGATACATGGAACCGGAAGTATTCGCATCAGCGGCGACTTGCCAGCCGGACAAGTAAATCGCTTCTAAGCCAGCCTTGACCTGCTGCATCGCCATGTTGCCAGTCAGCGCGCCGAGCGCATTGACAAACGGCTTAGTGGTAATTTTTTCCCATAACTTCTCAGCACCGCGCTTGGCTAGACTGTGCTCAACAGGCACCGTGCCGCGTAAACGCACCACATCTTCAGCGGAGTAAGGGCGGGTAACGCCTTTCCAACGTGGATTGTCACGCCAATCGGCTTTAAGTTGTTCGAGGTCAAGAAATGCCATGCGGTGCTCCAGGTTAAAATTACGGGGCACATGAGTGTGTAAGTTTGATGTGGAGTGTGAACTCTATCTGGCGATAGGCTTTGCAATTGTTTTGAACTGGCAAAAAGAATTAGATGAAAATTCGTATTGCAGATACAAAAAGAATCGAAATTGGTCGGAACGGCGAGATTTGAACTCGCGACCCCCACCACCCCAAGGTGGTGCGCTACCAGGCTGCGCTACGCTCCGACTTTTCGATTGCGCTTAAATCAACACGTGTGCTGTTTAAGCCCTCAACAACTCTAAAACCCCTTCGAGTTCTAGACGCAGGCTGCGAATCATTTCGATTCGGACATCTGCAGATTCAACTTTTAATACTTCAGGTTTAACGCTCTCACGCAACGCATCACCTTCGATGCGTTGACGCGCACCGCCAATCGTGAACCCCTCATCATACAGCAATGTTCTGATTTGGCGAATCACTAATACATCATGTCGCTGATAATAGCGCCGGTTCCCACGCCGTTTGACTGGCTTGAGGTTCGGAAACTCCTGCTCCCAGTAGCGAAGCACGTGCGGCTTCACCAAACACAAATCGCTGACCTCACCAATAGTGAAGTAGCGCTTCGCGGGAATGGGTGGTAGCTCGTTATTGCTTCCCGGATCCAGCATGTGCTTCCACGCGAGCCTTTAATTTTTGACCAGGGCGGAAGGTTACCACGCGCCGCGCCGAAATCGGTATCGCTAAACCAGTTTTTGGATTGCGTCCGGGCCTTTGATTCTTCTTGCGTAGATCAAAATTGCCAAAGCTTGACAACTTGACGCTGTCACCCGCTTCCAGCGAGGCGGTGACGACGTCAAAAAACGCATCGACAAACTCTTTGGCTTCGCGTTTGTTCAATCCGACGTCTTCAAATAAGCGTTCGGCCATTTCAGCTTTGGTGAGCGACATCCGTGTTTGCCCTGAGTTCGATAAGCGATGAGTTTGGTAAGCGTTGAGTTCGTTGGATTTGGCCGCAGTTTTATTTAGCTGCGAATAACGCCACCCAATTCGGCGGCCACGGCAGCGATAACACGCTGCACCACAGCCTCCACTTCCTCTTCAGCTAGGGTGCGTGAAAAGTCCTGCAAAATCAAGCTGATAGCTAAGCTTTTGCAGCCTTGGACTAAGCCCGCACCGCGATAGACATCAAAGCAATCAAGCGCGCTTAACATTTCGCCCGCAGCCGCTACCGCGCAGGCTTTTAACGCATCGAAAGACACGGATTCCGCCAACACCACCGCCAAATCACGCCGTGAACTTGGGAATTTACTTAAACCCTGCGCCTTGGGCACATGCGCATCACGCACCGCCGTTAAATCAAGCTCGAACACGACTGGCGCGCCGCGCAAATCGAGCGTCTTTATCAGGGCCGGGTGCAATTGCCCAATCACGCCAATGGCAAGTTCGCCTAAGAAAACTTGCGCACAACGTCCAGGATGTAAATAAATAGGCGCAGCGTTGTCCTTGCCGAAAGCGACGTAGCGCGAAACGCCTGTACCCACCAGCAGTGCGTCCACATCACCCTTGACATCAAAATAATCGACTGCACGCGTAGGCGAGCCCCAACTTTCGTTTTCAATCGCGCCTACGGCCACACCTGCAATGCGGTTAGGCTCGGATTTACCCTGATCCAAAAACACCACACCCAACTCGAAAAGCCGCACGCGATCTTGCTGTCGCCGCTGATTTTGCGCCAATGCCGTCAATAAATTTGGCAGCAAGCTTGGCCGCATCACATCAATTTCCGCCGACAGCGGGTTTTTTATCGCGTGTCCAACTAGCCCGAAATCCTGCAGGGCAACGCTAGAAGTAAACGCAAAGGTGATCGCTTCCTGATAATCGCGCGCACACAGCAGGCGACGTAAATCGCTGCTTGGACGCTGTGATTCATGCGTCACCAGCGGGCTTAAACGTAAATTTGGCAGTGTGACCGGAATTTGGTCGTAGCCAAACACACGCGCAATTTCTTCGATCAAGTCTGCCTCAATACTGATATCGAAGCGGCCGCTGTGTGGGCGCACGTGCCAAATAGTCTCTTGCCCATGCTCAGTCGTAACGGCAAACCCAAGATCACGCAAAATGGCTTCGACGTTGACATCTGCGACCACGACGCCCAGCACTTCATCAAGCTTGCTGCGGCGCAATGTCACGCTATTGGCTTTCGGAAGGTTTTCAGCGTGCTCCGCGCGGCAAACTGGCCCGGCTTGGCCGCCGCAAATTTGAATGAGCAGCGCCGTCGCGCGCGCAAGCGCAGCTTCGGGCAACGCCGCATCCACCCCGCGCTCGAAGCGGTGGCTGGCATCGGTATGCAGGCCCAAAGTTCGGGCGCGGCCCATAATCACTTCTGGTGCAAAGTGCGCCGCTTCAAAGAAAATGTCCACGCTGGTGGCGGTGACGCGTGAATCAAAGCCGCCCATAATTCCCGCGATCGCAAGCGCCTTTTCCGAGTCTGCAATCACTAAAAAGCGCGCATCCAAGGCCACAGTTTGCTCATCCAGCAATTTTAAGGATTCGCCCGCTTGCGCACGTCGAACCGTGACTTTGCCGTTCAACGCCGCCAAATCAAAGGCGTGCATAGGCTGACCGAATTCGAGCAGCACATAGTTGCTGATGTCTACGACCGGGTGAATGCTGCGAATGCCGCAGCGACGCAAACGTTCCTGCAGCCAAATCGGCGTCACGGCTTGCGGATTAATGCCTTTTACGATTTGCCCCAAATAGCGCGGACAGCCGACTGCATCATCCAAATGTATTTCACGCACATCCGAAATGCTTGGGGTAACGACATTTGTTGCAGCGACTACAGCCTTGCGATTAAAAAGCGCGCAAAGCTCGCGCGTCAGGCCCAACACACCCAAACAATCGCTGCGATTCGGCGTCATTTTCAATTCGATCACGGCATCGTCCAGCGCTAGATACTCGCGAATTGATGTGCCTACCGGTGCGTCATTAGGTAGCTCATAAAGCCCATCTACACCTGCGGGCAAACCCAGCTCAGTGCTTGAGCACAACATACCAAAGGATTCAATGCCGCGCAATTTGCCAATTTTGATGTTTAGACCGCCTGGTAAAACACTGCCAACGGTTGCTAAAGGCGCTTTTAGCCCGACGCGGGCATTCGGCGCACCGCAGACAATTTGCAAAAGCTCAGGCGTGCCGATACTGACTTTACAAACGCGCAATTTGTCGGCATCGGGGTGTTTTTCGCAGGCGACAATTTCGGCGACCAGCACACCACTAAATGCCGGCGCAACGTCAACGTAGTCCTCGACTTCCAGCCCAGCGGCGGTGAGCTTTTGCAGCAGTTGCGCACGGCTAATGCCGGATAAATCGACACTTTCACGCAGCCAGAATTCAGAAATCTTCATATTTGTAGCTCCGATTGAGTTAGCGAAATTGGCTTAAAAAACGCACATCGTTCTCAAAGAACGCGCGCAAGTCGTTGACGCCATAACGCAACATCGTAAAACGCTCAACCCCCAGGCCAAAGGCAAAACCCGAGTAGCGCTCTGGATCAATGCCGCCCGCGATCAGTACGTTTGGGTGCACCATGCCGCAACCAAGCACTTCTAACCAGCTGGTTTTTCCGTCTCGTTCCCAGGCAATATCCACTTCTGCGGAGGGCTCGGTAAATGGAAAGTAGCTTGGGCGAAAGCGCATCTCGAAATCACGCTCGAAAAACGCGCGGACAAAGTGTGTCAGCATGCCTTTTAAGTCGCTAAAACTGACCTTCTCGGCAATGTAGAGGCCTTCGAGCTGATGAAACATCGGCGAATGGGTTTGGTCTGAATCGCTTCGATAGACTTTACCGGCCGCAATAATTTTGATCGGCGGCAAGCCACCTTTAGCTTTAAGTGCCTGCATTGCGCGAATTTGCACGGGGCTGGTGTGCGTACGCAGCAGCCGACCATCATCAAAATAAAAGGTGTCGTGCATGGTGCGCGCTGGGTGATGCAGCGGGAAATTCAGCGCTTCAAAGTTATGGAAATCGTCTTCAATTTCCGGGCCTTCAGCCATCTCAAAGCCCATCGACTGAAAAATCGCGGTCATGCGTTCCAGGGCACGGGTAATCGGGTGCAAGTTCCCTGCGCTTGAGTTTCGCGCTGGCAAGGTCACATCAATCGTCTCAGTGCTTAAGCGGGCGGCAAGCAAGGCCGCGTCCAGCACCGTCTTTTTCTCATGCAGGGCGGCTTGCATTGCTTCCTTGACGCGGTTTACTTGCGCGCCGAAGGCTTTTTTGGCCTCTGCATCTAAACCTGCAAGTTGCTTCATTTGTTCGGTGACTAAGCCCTTTTTACCCAGCCAATCGAGGCGCACTTGCTCAAGCGCAGCGCCATCTTGGGCGTCGCTAATGCGCGCAAGTCCATCATTTAAAATTGTATCTAAAGCGCTCATTGGCTGGTCTCGCTGGCGTAGCTAGGTTCTGTAATGGTCATTGCAGAACAATGGGTAATGCAAAAAATTCGGTAAAAAACCAGAGCTTGGGTCTGGTGCAAAAAAATGGGGAAGCGATTAAGCCTCCCCATTGCACCGTTATTTAGCGCTAGCCGTTTGCGCAGCGCGCTAAAATTTCGTCAACATTTAAGCAGCTTGTGCTGTACTTGCGCCAGCCTTTTTCGCGGCTTCGGCAAGCGTTGCAAAGGCAGCCATATCATGCACTGCCAAATCTGCCAAAACCTTACGGTCAAGCAAGATTCCGGCTTTCTTGAGGCCGTTCATCATGCGGCTGTAGCTCATGCCGCACAGACGCGCACCGGCGTTAATACGAACGATCCACAAGCTACGATAATCGCGTTTTTTCTGTTTACGACCGATGTAGGCATATTGCAGCGCTTTAGTTACCGCTTGCTTGGCTACTCGGAACACCTTGCGGCGGGCATTGAAATAGCCCTTTGCGCGGGAAATGATTTTTTTGTGTCGGCGGCGGGCAGTTACGCCCCTTTTTACGCGTGCCATAGATTAGTCCTTGAAGTTTTGTTAGGTCTGTTTTGCTTTAAGGCAAAACAAGTCAAAAGTTAAGCTGGCGCGCGCTTAGGCGTACGGCAACATACGAGCAATACGTCCTGCATCTTCGGCACGAACCATGTTTGGCCCCCGCAGATTACGTTTACGTTTGGTCGACTTCTTGGTCAAAATATGGCTTCTAAATGCGTGGCCGCACTTGAACTTGCCGCTACCTGTTTTGCGAAAGCGTTTAGCCGCCGCTCTGTTCGTTTTGATCTTTGGCATAGGATTCTCCTTTTATTTTAAACCCCACCGAGTGTTCACTTCGATGCCGCGAAGTGCGCTTTTGGAACTCAGTGGTGCGAATCAAACTGGTTTTAAGACCAATTTGTTTATTAAACCGCAGTTGAATTTCATCAACTGCGGCCCGAAGCGCAACTTTTATGCCAGCTCGCCTTGCGGCGAGACTAAGCGATCGCTACTTCGCTTTTTTCGGGCCTAACATCATGCTCATGATGCGGCCTTCAATTTTACTTCTTTGTTCGATCAGCGCGTCTTCTTTTAGCTCATCACCAATTCGCGTCAACATGGCATCACCCAAGTCCAAGTGCGCCATTTCGCGCCCTTTGAATCGCAAATTGATTTTGACTTTGTCGCCTTCAGCCAAAAACTTTCTAATTTGTTTGATTTTGACAAAAAAATCGCCGTCATCAGTACCCGGCCGAAACTTCATTTCTTTAATTTCGGTCTGCTTCTGACGCTTTTTCGCATCATGCGCTTTCTTTTGTAGCTCAAAGCGATATTTGCCGAAGTCCATAATGCGACAAACCGGCGGATCGCTGTTTGGCACAATTTCTACCAGATCAAGCTCCAGCTCACGCGCCCGTCGCTGCGCGTCTAAACGCGGTACGACGCCAACATTTTCGCCGGTTTCATCAATGAGACGAACGTATGGAACTCGAATATCTTCGTTGCGCCGGGTCTGGCGCTCTGGTGGGGCAGCGATGTGTGAATCCTCCAAAATAGAATCAGAAATTCAGCCAACGATTCGACCGAATAATTTAGCCCTCAAGCATACCTAAATTTAGCACCACCACTCAAGAGGTAAAAACTTTTATTACGCGGGACGCGTTCAGGCGTGGCGATATCAAAAACATATAAGGCGAGGCTCTTACTAGCGCTATACCCGAGCGTTTCGTTCGTCATCCTCGCGAAAGCGGGGATCCAGGGTGTATATGCCGAGTTGATCGCTTCTGAGCCTACTGAAACTGGATTCCCGCTTTCGCGGGAATGACGATTTGGACGTTACTGCAATTAGCTCAAATCCTCAGCGAGCAAGAGGTTTAAACTTAATCCGATGCGGCTGCGCCGCTTCTTCACCCAAGCGACGCTTTCGATCTTCCTCGTATTCATGGTAATTGCCGACCATAAATACCGCCTGCGAATTACCTTCAAACGCCAAAATGTGCGTGGCGATGCGATCTAGGAACCAGCGGTCGTGTGAAACCACAATGGCCGCGCCCGGAAAGGCCAGCAAGCCCTCTTCTAGTGCACGTAAGGTTTCTACGTCCAAATCGTTTGATGGCTCATCGAGAAGCAACACGTTGCCGCCGCTCATTAGTGTTTTTGCTAAGTGCAAACGCCCACGCTCACCACCGGAAAGGGAGCCGACCAATTTTTGCTGATCGCCGCCTTTGAAGTTAAAGCGGCCGATATAGGCGCGGCTCTGCAATTCATACTTACCAATGGTGATGATGTCGGAGCCGCCAGAAACTTCTTGCCAAACGGTGTTGTTATCGTTGAGCGACTGGCGCGATTGATCGACCGCCGCAAGTTTGACGGTGTGGCCGATTTTAATCTC